>JAFSYM010000044.1 GCA_017450005.1 Clostridia bacterium | reverse complement strand
TAAGCCAAATAGACCGCGTTTCCCGCACCGCCGAACGAACCGTAACGCGAACCGTTATAGCAGGCGTCAAAGTATGACGCGCAGACCGTAAACCAGCTTTTGCTTTTCTCACCGATATAGTTCGCGCCGCTTGCAGCAGGATTCAGATTGTTGCCGTAAAAAACGACGTTCTTCCCGCCCAGGCCGAACGCCAGATCGCCGCTTTTCGGCCACAATGCGTAATACCCGCCGAACGCGATGCCGTTTTCGCCTTTGAAATCAAGGGAAGATATCACCTGACCGCCGACGGAAAGTTCGCCGCTTGTTGAAAGATCGCCGATCAAAGACAAGTCTCCCCAGACGGTCAGCGGCGAATTGATTTGCGACGCGGAAGACGTGAAGTGCGCCAGTGCGTTGAAGTTGCCGTTGGACTGCCGCTGATACAGCCCAACGCCCTTGACATTTTCCGAGCAGTACAGTCCCTCGCTGACGTTCCCGGTCTCTACAATGCCGATCGGCACCAGTCCGCCGATCAGGCCGCCGCCGGAGGTCATGTGCTGCGCAATGCTGCCGTTGGCGATATATGTGTAATAGTCAGCGTTACCGATCTGGATCGTGCCGCCGGTGACTTCAATATTGGACGATTTCAGCAGCCCGCTCTCCAGGTTAAACGAGGATCTTCCGTTGACGGACGTCAGGATTCCGGCTCGAATGATGTTTGCCGTCAGCGTGCCTGCCGTGATGAAGTCTGCTACGATCTCGCCGCCCGCTGTGATCGCCGTCGTGTAGGGACCGTCGTAACCGTTGGGAGAATAGCCGAGGCCGCCCATATTCCAGCGCCAGACTTTTGTTGCCCGTTCCGGGATCTCATGGTTCGCGATCGTGATCTGATTCGGGCAGTTGGACGGCGATAGACGCACCGCGCCGTATTCCGCACCGGTGATTGCTTTTGTCGCACGTTGAATCGCCGCCTGATACTCCCGCGTGATCTGCGAAGAAATCGCAGCCGTGTCAATCGACTGCACCAGCCGCGTCAGATCGTCGGTCGCCTGCCGGATCGTATCGCCGAAGTTCGCTTTCGCGGATCCCAGCTCGATCTTGTTGTACCGCTCGGCGATCGTGTCGTAGACCGTTTTCACGACCTGCGCCTTCATGTCGATGCCAAGGTCTTTGTGCCGAACCGTCACCCAATCGCAGAGCGATACGCTCTCCAACGCCTTCAGTTCCTCATATTCCGACGATTCCCACAGCTGTACAAAGGATACCGTCACGTTGACGGACGGGCTGTTGATGTCATGTTCCTGCAGCCACTTCTCCGCTTTCTCCGCGAGCGTCCGGTTCGAGACGGTCTCGTCCTTTACAAATTCATTTGTAAAGTCCCGGATCAGCATACGGTCCGCGATACCGGCGTTGTTCTGCACCGGCATGATCGGGTCGTATTCGATGAACGTCAGCGTCGGTTCCGTCTCAAATTCCCAAACGTTGGCGATATACAGCCGGTCGTCTTTTACGGCATACGGATACAGCGCCGTATATGCGGACTCAAGGGACGTCGTAACCTTGATATCCGTCATGTTTTTGCCGTAAGCGATCACAATGCCGGTATCTTTGCCGCGGTTCTTGTGCAGGCGGATGGTGTAGTTATCGAATTCATATTCTCCGCCGAATACGTCGAGGATAGACCCCTCTGTGCCGCCGAGTGCGGCGCGTGCAGAACCGATCTTGAACGAAAACGCTTTGACCGCGTCCATATCAGTGGTCGCAACCATAAACGGGTTGACCTTATCGAAATAGTCCAGATCGTAGGTCACGTCGGACAACACCGCGTTGATCGCCTGCGTTGCCGTGCCGGTGATATTGATTTCATCCACAGGGAAGTTTGACAGCGCATAGGACACGTGTTCCGCGTTGACGGTCACGACGCCGTTCATCGGTTTCGTCACCTCATAGATACGGAACAGCTGCAGGTCGGCGGTATCGTTGGGCTTTGCCTTTACGAAACGATCGATCTGCAGCTTGTCGAACAGCGCACCGGTAACGGGGTATGTCAGCGACAACTCGAACACGCCGTTGCGTTCCTCCGTCACGACGCAGGATAGCGACTCTTTCAGAAAGCCGACCGTTTTTTCGTCTTGCATGAGAATGGGAATCATACTATTTTCACCTCGCTGTTGCGGGATTGGGATGGGTGTGGTATAATCAAATATGCAAATCAAATGAAAAGGTGGTGTCCTACCTATGGCAGATTCCGATAAGAGCATCCTGCTGAAATCGCAACAGGGCGAACTGGACGCGGTACTGATGTATAACGCGCTTGCGAATGCTGTGAAGGATCCGAAGGACGCGCAGACTTTCCGGCAGCTTGCGCAGGAAGAAGGGCATCATGCGTCGGTTTTTAAAGAATTGACAAACCAAACGCTGAAGCCAAAGAAGACGTTAGCCGTTCTTATGCCGATATTGTATAAGATCATAGGGAAAAAGCGTTTGTATCCGCTGATTGCCAAGGGCGAATACGCTGCCGTCAAAACATACCAGCCTGTTGCGGAAAAATACCCGCAGGTGCAAAGCGTGAAAGCGGATGAGAAGCGGCACGGTGATACAGTAATCGCTCTGTTGCACGGCGGTTAAAGCTTTGCCGACCACTCGCGTACAATCCGCATAACCCGTTCGCCATACAGTCCCCGTAAAGCAAACAGTGTATGATCGTTAAGGAGAAACCATGCAGATACGAAACGCAGAGAAAAAAGACGCACAGCAGATTCTGAACTTGCTCAGTCAGGTCTTGGAACTGCACGCAGCAATTCGACCGGATCTTTTTATCTCCGGCACAACGAAGTATACGGAGGATGAATTAAACAGGATATTCACGGATCCGTCCAGACGCACCTATGTCGCCGTTGATGAAAACGACGTCGTTCTCGGCTATGCTTTTTGCGAGATCAAAGAGTACCTGCGGTTCAATAACATCGTCCCGCACACAGAACTGTATATAGACGATCTTTGTGTAGACAGCAGTGCACGCGGTCAGCAAATCGGTAAACAGTTATTCCAATTCGTTCAAGAGACAGCCCGTCAGATGGGATGCTATGAGATCACGCTGAACGTATGGACAGGCAACGACGGAGCGAAAGCATTTTATGAAAAGATGGGGATGCACCCGCAGTCAACGCACATGGAACTGATTCTGTAGTAATATAATCTCTTTTACCGCCGGAGCCGCTCGCGTATAACCCGCTCGGCGAAAGCTGTCGGGATCTGGCGAAAAAAAGTATAAAAAAGTCCGTTGACACCATCGGGAATATAGGAGCAGAAAATGAAAGTTATGATCTTAAACGGCAGTCCGAGAAAAAACTGGAACACCGCCATGATGCTTAAAGAAGCGCAAAAAGGCGCGGAGTCGGTCGGAGCAGAGACAGAATACATAGATCTGTATGCTCTGTCCTATACCGGCTGCAGGTCATGTCTTGCCTGTAAAAGAAAGAACGCAGAGAGATGCAAGTGCTTCTGGAAGGACGATCTGTCGCCGGTGATCGACCGTATATTTGCCGCCGATGCGCTTATCATCGGCTCGCCTATCTATCTGGGAGATATCACCAGCCAGGTGCGCGCCCTCATTGAAAGACTGCATTTCTGCGCTTTGTCCTATGATGATTATTCAAACTATTTTACGGGCAAAGTAAATGTCGGAATCATCCTGACGATGAATGCGCCTAAAGCCGTTTACAACATAGGCTATAGAAAAAAGGCCAAAGAAACCACACAAAGCTTTAAAGCGCTGAACGGAACCGTGGAGGTTTATGCGTGCTGCGACACGTTGCAAGCGGCCGACTACAGCAAGTTCAATATGGCCGGTTTCAACGAGAACCACAAAAAAGCTGTGCGGGAAAAGCAGTTCCCCGAAGATTTAAAATGCGCTTTTGAAATGGGTGTAAAACTCGGAACGGGAGGGAAATAAGATGTTCAAAGCAGAAATGGTCGCTCCGTGCGGATTGGACTGCAATATCTGTTCGCAGGCGCTCACAGACGACAACCCATGTCAGGGGTGCAACGGACCGGATGACAATAAGCCGGAGTTCTGCGCGAAACACTGCGGCATCATTCTCTGCCGAAAGCGCAGAGAGAACGGATATACATACTGTGACGAATGCCCGGACTATCCGTGTGACGACGTCATGGAGAAGGAGATCCGATATACAACGCAGTATCCGCACAGGGAATCGCCGCTTGAGAATTTGCGGATGATTCGGGATAAAGGGATGGATGCTTTTCTGGAATATGAGCAAAAGCAATGGACGTGTCCGAGCTGCGGAAGCCCATACTCTGTTCACCACAGAACCTGCCGAAGATGCGGGGAAAGAATCAAATAACCCGTACAAGCCACTTGCGAACATACTTCATAACCCGTTTCCAATACAGCTCCGGTACGATAAACAGCCAATGTACCATGTAGGCTCACCTCCTTTGAAGCGTGATTTGTAATGTATAAAAAAGAGCCTCTCCCGCAGGAGAAGCACACGAACGAAGAACTGTACCGCCGTCAGGTCGAGACATTGAAGCTGTTCCTGTCAAAGCACGCCATCACGCAGGCGCAGTTTGACAAAAGCTATTTGGATCTGACGGAGAAGATGCATATGAAAAAGACTGCCGGTTGATGAAATCGGGAATTACAGGTGAGATAAGATAATATGAATAAAGCAGGAACGCAAATAATAAAAACTGATAGATTGATACTTCGGAGATTCAGATTAGAGGATGCAGCGGATATGTATGCAAACTGGGCGTCTGATCCCGAAGTCACGAAATATCTGACATGGCCGACGCATACGAGCGTTGACGTGACAAAGATCCTTCTCGCAGATTGGATACCCAGATATGAAGATGGCGGGTATTTTAACTGGGCTATGGAGCATAAAGCAACAGGAAAGGTCATCGGAAACATTTCCGTCGTCACGCTTTATGAGCGTACAGAGGCGGCTGATATGGGCTATTGTATGAGCCGTGCGTTCTGGGGACAGGGACTAATGCCGGAAGCGTTGATTGCCGTGATGGATTATCTCTTTGACGTTGTCGGACTCAACCGTGTTGCCGCGAGCCATGATATAAACAATCCAAAATCGGGACGCGTTATGGAAAAAGCCGGAATGAAGCCGGAAGGAATTTTCAGAGCCGCCGGAAAAAACAACTGCGGGATCTGTGATGAAGTCTGGCATGCGATGATCCGAAGTGACAGGAATAAATGACGGAACAAACTGTTTAATACAACAAAGAAATGTACAAATTCAGGTTCATCAAAACGTCCGCCAGTTAGGCGCAATGTAGACAGAGCGCACGGTGCCGGTACCGCCCCAGGAGATCTGGTTGTCGCCGGGGCGCAGGAACGGGAACTCCGTAAAGCGGATCTTTTTGTTCAGCGGCGTGGTGCCGGAGTAGGCGTGCATCAGTTCGCCGTCCAGAATGATCTGGCTTCGGATGTCTTCCATGTAATACTGGTTGTAGCCGATGTTCAGGTAGATGTTGCCGGTGCCGTAGACCGTGATGTCGGGAACGGAACGGTACTGTTCCGGATTCGTCAGCACAAATCCAGACTGGGTATACTTCTCCGCCATCGCGCCGTCTTTGCGGTACAGATACGGTTTGCAGGAGAACGTCAGCTTTGCCCGCCCGACGTTATGCATCACTTCCTCGATGTCGAGCTGCGAGATAAACACCGCGTACCGGAAATACTCCGGCTGATAGGAATCCAAAAGATACCCGTACACCGCACGCGCACAAAGCCACTGCCGAAGGGCGGCGGCTTTTTCTTTTGTGCCGATGAAGGAAACGGTATAGCTGACTTCCACGTTTTTATATCGGCCGTGGTCGAGAATCACGTCGCCGTCCCGACCTGGCACGGAGATCAGTTCAAAGTTCGGCTGGGGACCGTTGTAGATAGATTTCTCCTCCACGATCAGACCCATTTCGTTACTGTAATAGCCGTTGAAGTAGAAATTGTTCATGGCGTCCTCCATAAAAATGTGTTGCGCGGAAAAGAAAGGTATGGTATGATAGAAGTACAAAACGATAGGAGATGATTTTATGCAAACATTGAAACGTACACTTTCCCTTCTGCTGTGCTGCGTGCTGCTCGCGGCTTTTGCACCGATGGTCTGCGCAGAGGAGAAGATCCTGATTGAAAAAGCGTATGCAACTTATTCCGTTCCCGTTGCGGGCAAGCCGTTCGATTTCAGCAACGTCATTGTGCCGGACGATGCACCTTACACGGCGGAGATCACAAAGGTGTACTATTATAGAGACGGCGGATATAAGAATCTTTCCAACGGCGACGTCGTGGAAAACTGTTTATATTATGTTCAAATCAGTTTTTCTGCGAACAGCGGCTATCGTCTGGAATTCGGCACAACCGAATACACCATCAACGGCACTGTTGCGGACACAATGGCGGGCACCTATACACCACGCGTGTCTTTCTTCCCGATCAACATGAACAATGTGTGGGTGAACGTGCCGGAAGATGCCACGGTAGACTACAAATCAAACGTTACGGTCACGGCAACGGCGTCCGGTTTGCCTGCCGGGTACCTTGTGGCGCTGTATGACGGCGGAAACCAGCTTGCAAAAAGCGACAGCGGAACCGTAAGTTACAGCATAGGGAAGATGAAAGAAAGCAAAACGCTCACGGCGAAGGTCATCGACTTGAACGGCAACGTCCAGTCGAACGCGGACGGCAAACTGGAAAAAGAAATTAAGATCACCGTCAAGACAGGCTTCTTTGACAAAGTGAAAGCGTTCTTCCTCGGCCTGTTCGGTCTGCTGCCGAAGATCACGCTGAACCCGTAAACAACATTACATCCCCGGAGAAAGGTGCAAAAACTCTGTTCCGGGGTTTTGAAACAGAAGGGAGTCAACAACATGAAAAGAACACTTTGCATCCTGCTGTCTCTTGTACTCACGGTGACGGGACTTATTGGGCTCGGTGTGCCTGCAAGCGCGGTCAATGTCGGTGACATCATTCTGTTCGGCAACTATCCACAGACAAAGGTCAGCGAAACGACTGCGCTGAAAAATGCCGCCAACGCCGCAACATGGAACAGCTACGGCTATTATATCGGTAACGGCAGCTATGACGGCAAGATGGCGGCAAGCGATTTTATGAAATATGCCGATTTCTTTTCCAGCGGTGTCAAATACCGCGCAGTGAAGTTTACAAAGTACAGACCGTATGCCACCAGAAACACCTCCGGCGCAGACAATTCCTATCAGGACGAGAACGGCTATTCTCCAAACACGACGTATTATTTCAAATTTGAGCCTCTGGAGTGGCGTGTACTTGATCCGTCCGCCGGTCTCGTTTTGTGCGAAACAATCATTGATGCGCAGGCATATCAGAACTTTATTTTCAAACGTATCGACCTTTACGTTATCGAAGATGGTTCAACCTATGCGAACAACTATGCCAAATCCAGCATCCGTTCCTGGCTGAACAACGATTTCTATTATACTGCCTTCAATTCGACGCAGAGAAACAAGATCAAATCCACAACGGTCAGCAACGACCGTATTTCCTACAATGATTATCATTATAATGAAGCATCGACGACCGATCCGATTTTTATGCTGTCCTACGATGAAGCACAAAACAGCAGCTACGGCTTGACCAACAACGATGCAAGAAAGACAAAAGGCACCGACTACGCAAAATGTCAAGGATTAAATGTAGATAACTCCGATTTTTCTCGTTGGTGGCTGCGATCTGGCGGTAGTAGTACACTCTATTCATGCTCTGTCATATACAACGGCTCCGTCATCTATTACACCAATGCCGCCGACTACGCTTATATCGGCATTCGTCCCGCGTGCATATTAACCAATCTGGCCTCCGACGTCTCTCAAACGAACATTTACACCGTGACCGCAACCGCAAACCCGACGTCGGGCGGCACAGTCTCCGGCAACGGCGCCTTTTCTGAAGGGCAGCCAGCAACCGTAAATGCAACGCCTAAGTACGGCTGGCACTTCACTGGCTGGTTCAAGGGCAGCGCCCTGATTTCGTCAGATGCAAATTATACCTTCCCCATAACCGAAAATGTGACCCTGACTGCACAATTCTCTCCTACAAGCTACACCGTAACCACAACTGCTGACCCGACAGAAGGTGGAACCGTTACCGGCGGCGGTACCTATGCCGAAGGGCAGACTGTAACGTTAAACGCAACACCGAACAGCGGCTGGTTCTTCCAAGGCTGGTACAGTAACTACGATGAATACAGGGTCTCCTCAAGCGCAAACTACTCCTTTCCGGCAACCAAGGATGTGACCATGACCGCAAAGTTTAGAAAGTATAAACATACCGTTACCGTTACCGCCGAGCCGGCAGAGGGCGGCATGGTGACCGGCGGCGGAACCTACGAGACAGGCGCGTATGCGACGTTGACCGCAACGCCCAACAGCGGCTGGCATTTCATAGGCTGGTATCTGGACGGCGCATTATCCTCGACACAGCAGAGCTTTTTCCGTCCGGTCGTCAGCAATCTCGCCTATGTCGCAAAGTTTGAAAAAGACGCGCCGGTCAATCCGACCCAAAACGCCAAGCTGAACGTACCGCAGTCCACTGAAGTCGGCTATAAATCCACCGTGACCGTCACCGTGACAGCAGAAGATGTGCCGGAGGGATATTTCGTTGCCCTGTATGAAGGCGACACACAGCTTGCCAAAGGCGACAATAAAACGGTCAGCTATACCATGACCAAGATGAAAGCAAGTAAGACGCTCACGGCAAAAATCATTGACTCGAACGGCAACGTGCAGTCGACCGCGGACGGCAAGCTGGAAAAAGAAATCAAGATAACTGTCAAGACAGGATTCTTTGACAAAGTGAAAGCGTTTTTCCTCGGTCTGTTCGGTCTGCTGCCGAAGGTGGAACTCAAACCGTAAAACAGCATAACATCATGGAGCAAGGCGTCAAAAACCTTGCTCCATTTCTTTTTCGTGATTGTTGAAAATGTGTTGCGCGGGATTGAAAGATATGGTATGATTGAACTATGAAAATGAAAGGGGCGCTCTGTATGAAACGAACACTTTGCGTTCTGCTGTCCATGGTGCTCGCATTGACGGGACTTGTCAGTCTCGGTATGACGACCGTATTCGCCACAGGCGGCACGGACGGCAGCATCACGTGGGATTACAATGAGTCGGCCAAGACGCTGACCTTCAGCGGCGGAGGCGCGATCCCGGATTATGAAAAGCCGGACAACAGACCGTGGCGCAGCGTCCTGAACAGCGGCTGCGAAAGCATTGTGGTCGAAAACGGCGTTACGGGCATCGGTGCGAATGCCGCATACGGATGCGGAACACTGCGAAACGTCACGATCGCAGACAGTGTGACATCAATCGGTTTCTGCGCGTTCCAGAACTGCAGCAATCTGGCGACCGTCTCCATGGGAAAGAAACTGGCGAACATCGGCAGTGCCGCTTTTTCGCAGTGCTACAAACTGACCGCCGTCACCGGAGAAAACAGCGTTGTCACGATTGGCAGCAATGCGTTTTACAGCTGCCAGAAGCTGGAAACATTCACGCTTTCCGACTGTCTGCAAAGCATCGGTTCTTACGCTTTTGAGGATTGCTACGTGCTGGAGGACATGACGATCCCCGCAAGCGTCAAAACCATCGGGAAGAAAGCGTTTTTCAAAAATCAGAAGATGAAATCCGTCTCGATCCCCGCCGGCGTCACAAGCATCGGCGAATTGACTTTTTTCGGCTGCAGCACAGTACAGACCGTCTCGCTCCCAAACAGCGTGACGCGAATCGACGAATATGCTTTCGCTGAATGTCATGCGCTGACGGACGTCAGCTTTTCCGGCACCGCACAGCAATGGAACACCGTCAGCAAGGGAGAGTGTATCTTCGGCTGGCAGAACAAGGACGGCACATTCTACGACCGCGCTACAAGCGAGATGCCGACGTTCCACTTTTTGACTTCCGGCGTGCAGCTCACGCTGTCCGCGACCGTTTCGAAAAAACTGATCACCAACACCGGCGGAACGGTCAGCGGCGCAGGTACTTTTGAAAAGGGAACCCAAGCCACGATCATCGCTGTGCCGGACAAAGGCATGGTTTTTGACGGGTGGTACAGCGTACACCCCTCAGACGGCCTGATCAAACTGAAATACAGCAATGCCATTCAATCCATTACGCTGAACGCGAATGAAACCCTTGCCGCACTGTTTGTCAAAGCCGTAAGCACGGACTGCACCGTTACACTGACCGCGACCGAGGGCGGTTCGGTTTCCGGCGGTGGTATTTTCCATCCCGGACAGACCGCACAGATCAGCGCAAAAGAAAACAGCGGATGGCACTTCTGCGGTTGGTTTGACGGCGAGACGAAGCTGTCCGGCAGCGCAAATTATGCCTTTGACGTGACCAAAAATGTCAGCCTGACTGCAAAGTTTGAAAAGAACGCGTCGGAGAATCCGACTCAAGATTCCACGCTGAGTGTCCCGTCTTCCGCAACGGTCAGCTACAGATCTAAAGTCACGATCACCGTCACGGCTGACAAAGTACCCTCCGGCTTCTTCGTTGCATTGTACGAAGGCGAGACGCAGATCGCGAAAGGCGACAACAACGCCGTCAGTCATAACGCAGGGCAGATGAAGACCGGCAAGACTTACACGGCAAGGATCGTCGACGTGGACGGCAACGTGCAGTCGAACGCGGACGGCAAGCTGGAGAAAGAAATCAAGATCACCGTCAAGACCGGCTTCTTTGACAAAGTGAAAGCGTTCTTCCTCGGTCTGTTCAGTCTGCTGCCGAAAGTGGAACTTAAGCCGTAAAACAGCATAATATCATGGAGCAAGGCGTCAAAAACCTTGCTCCTTTGCTTTTATCAGAATGCTACTGCCGAAGGGCGGCGGCTTTTTCTTTCCCTCTTCACGGATTTTTGTGGGATAAGAAAACGTCCCCTTGTTTGTCATTGCGAGCGCCTTTATGGCGCGCGGCAATCCGTTCTCCTTCTTGTTCATTTATGCACTGCCGGGGTTACGGATCGCCGCGTCGCTTCGCTCCTCG
>JAFSYM010000043.1 GCA_017450005.1 Clostridia bacterium | reverse complement strand
GAATATGTGCCGCTGCTGCGACAGGTGCAGGAATATATCTCAACCCGTTACGCAGCGGCACTCACAGACAAGCAAAACCAGCTTCGATCCTATGTCTCCAAATATCTGAAGGACTACGGTTACACCGTGTCCGGTATGACGGATGAGGAAGTGACCGAAAAGCTGTTCCGCGATATGGCGGAGTATTCCGTTGTCACCCCGTTTCTTGATAAAGACAACATTGAAGAAATCAATATCAACGCCTGGGAAGATATGGCCGTGACCTACACCAACGGCAAGATCGTCAAAATCAAGGAGCATTTCTATTCCCCGATCCATGCGCAGGACATCATCAAGCGCATGCTGCGGCAAAGCAATGTGACCATTGATAAGGCCGCGCCCATGGCGCAGGGACACCTTTCCGGCAACACCCGCGTGACCGCGCTGATGAACCCGCTGGTCGATGACAGCGCGAGCATCGCGGCTTCCATACGACTGCTGCATCCGTCGCGCGTGAATCTGAAACAGATCGTGGCAAACAAAACGGGTACACAGCGGATGATCGACTTTCTTGCCATGTGCATTCGTTACGGCGTTTCGCTTGTGGTGGCGGGAGAGACTTCCTCCGGCAAGACCACGCTGCTCAATGCGCTGATGACCTCCATCCCGGACGAAAAGCGCATCTTCACGATTGAGAGCGGCGCACGGGAGTTTGATCTTGTCAAACGCAACCGTGCCGGCAAGATCGTGAACAATGTGGTGCATACACTGTCCCGTCCGTCGGACAACAAAGCCTTTGACATTACACAGGAAGACCTTGTGGTCGCCGCCCTGCGTTTCAATCCCGACTATATCGTCGTCGGTGAAATGCGCGACGTGGAAGCGTATTCTGCCGTGGAAGCCAGTTTGACCGGACATACCGTGGTATCCACCGTTCACGCGAACGCAGCAGACGGCGCGCATATGCGTATGGCGCTGCTGTGCCAGAAACGCTTTCCGATTGACTTTAATACGTCGCTCATTCAGGTCGGACAGGCCTTTCCCATTGTTGTGTATTGCCACAAGCTCGAAAACAACGAACGAAAAATCATGGATATCTCCGAGTGCGAGATTCTGCCGAACGGAGAACGGCGGTATCGCACTCTTTTTTCGTACAACATCATCAAGAATGAAATCATCGCCGGAAAAACCGTCACCCAGGGTTCCTTTCAGCAGGAGGAGATTATCTCGTCTTCCCTGCAAAAGCGGCTGCTTCAGGGCGGTGTGCCGCGCGATGTGCTGGAACCATATCTCAGGAAAGGAGCGGATGCCGCATGATTTTCCCGCTGATTACCTGTCTGTTTCTGATTGTGGCGATTGTATGCTTTCTGCACCTGACGCCGAAGCAGATTACCGCGGACATTCTGGAGCTGACCGTCAAAGAACCCTCTTTGCGCGATCAGGTGCGCGCATTGCGAAGCGGCAAGCAGAAAAAGAGCCTCGGACAGCGGCTCCTGTATACCCAGGATGCACTGACCGCCATGGGCAAGGAAAACAAGTTTGCACTGATCATCTGCGCCTCGCTCGTTCTTTTCGTGGTCGGCGCTGTGCTGGCGATTCTGTTCGGCAACATTTTTCTGGTGCCGTCTTTCGCCGCATTTCTTGCGATTGTACCGTTTGTGTATGTGAGAAGCAGTCTCGCGCACTACGAAAAACACAT
>JAFSYM010000042.1 GCA_017450005.1 Clostridia bacterium | reverse complement strand
TCGAACTCGGGACACTCGGTTTTGGAGACCGATGCTCTACCAGCTGAGCTATACCCCTATGTGGTGGGCCATCAGGGACTCGAACCCCGGACCGACCGGTTATGAGCCGGTTGCTCTAACCAATTGAGCTAATGGCCCATTCCGAAGGCAACACCGCGCACCCGCGGCGCACGCCTTGCTTGAATCTTTTTCGCCATATCGCACGAAAAGCCCTTGCCTTGCATCAGCAAGCCGGCGGTCTTTCCGAACGATCTGACAAAAAATCCCGCTTCGCAATCCGCACACCTCGAATGCGCGGAATTGCCTTAAAAAAAGATGCTCCGAGCGCGGGGCTTAAAGCATCGTGGAGCTGCTAACCAGAGTCGAACTGGTGACCTCATCCTTACCAAGGATGCGCTCTACCTTCTGAGCTATAGCAGCATATTTGGCGACCCGGAACGGGCTCGAACCGTCGACCTCTAGCGTGACAGGCTAGCGTTCTAACCAACTGAACTACCGGGCCAAATATCGCTCTTCAAGGAGCATTGGTATAGTACCATACTTTTTTGAAAAATGCAATAGTTTTTTGAAAAAATTTTTTTGATTTCTGCGGATATTATGATTTAAGCATTGACTTCATGCGTGACAGTATGATAATATAAAATGTATTTTTACGGAGTGTTCAAAGCTCCGTCAAGAGAAAGGATTGAAAAATATGAAAAGAAAGATCGCTCTTGTACTCGCAATGATTATGCTGGTTGGCTGCATGTTTGTCGGCTGCGGCAAAAAGACGGACGAGCAGGCGGATTCCGGCCGCAAGGTACTGCGCGTGGCGATGGAATGCGCCTACGCCCCCTACAACTGGACGCAGAACACCGATGCCAACGGCGCGGTCAAAATCAAGGACAGCAACGCGTACGCATACGGCTACGACGTCATGATGGCCAAAAAGATCGCCGAAGCGCTCGACATGGATCTCGAAATCCACAAGCAGGATTGGGATTCGCTCGTGCCCGCCGTTATGGCCGGCACGGTTGACTGCGTGATCGCCGGTCAGTCCATCACATCCGACCGTCTGCAGAGCGTAGACTTCTCCACCCCCTACTACTACGCTTCGATCGTCACGCTGACCAAGGCGGACAGCAAGTATGCCTCCGCCGCATCGGTCGCCGATCTCGCGGGCGCGACCTGCACCTCACAGATTAACACCGTGTGGTACGACTGTCTCGACCAGATCCCGGATGCAAACAAGCTCCCCGCACAGGAAACCGCCGGTAACGCGATCGTTGCCGTATCTTCCGGCAAGGTCGACCTGATGGTCACGGACGAGCCTACCGCTATGGCAGCCTGCGCTGCAAACAGCGGTCTGAAGATGCTCAATTTCTCCGGCACGGACGGCGATTTTGAAGTATCCGAGGAAGAGATCAACATCGGTATCTCCATGCAGAAGGGCAACACCGAACTGAAAGAAGCCATCGACGGCGTACTTGCCACCATGACCGCAGAGGACTACACCGCCATGATGCAGGAAGCCATCAGCGTGCAGCCTCTGAGCGAAGCCGAATAACCCTAATTCCTACGAAACAGAAGGAGCTGGCATTCATGCCTCAAACCTTTGGCGCAAAAATCCTATACATTATCCAGAACTACGGTCTGACCTTCCTGCGCGGTGCCGGCGTGACCATGCTGATCGCCGTGGTCTCGACCCTGGTCGGTCTGATCATCGGTTTTCTCGTCGGCATCCTGCAAACGATCCCGACCGATCGGCAGAAAAACCCCGTCAAGTGGGGGCTGCTCGGCTTTGTGCGGATCATTCTGAACGTCTACGTGGAAGTCTTCCGCGGCACGCCGATGATGGTGCAGGCCATGTTCATCTACTACGGCGCGTCCATGCTCTTCGGCATCAACATGGACATGTGGACGGCGGCGTTCTTCATCGTCTCCATCAACACCGGCGCGTACATGGCTGAAACGGTGCGCGGCGGCATCCTGTCGATTGATCCCGGCCAGACTGAAGGCGCGAAAGCAATCGGCATGACACACTTCCAGACAATGGTCTATGTTGTTCTGCCGCAGGCGCTGCGCAACATCATGCCCCAGATCGGCAACAACCTGATCATCAACATCAAGGACACCTGCGTGCTGACGGTCATCGGCACCGTAGAGCTGTTCTACTCGTCCAAGAGCGTGGCCGGCGCGTACTACTGGTACTTTGAGTCGTTCACGATCGCCATGATCGTATACTTCATCCTCACGTTCGTGTGTTCGCGCATCCTGCGTTTCATGGAATCCAAAATGGACGGCCCCGACAGCTACGATCTTGCGACGTCCGACACGCTGGCGCATACCAGCGGCATGACGCGCTTTACGGAGAACCCGGAAAAAGATCCCAAGGTGGATCGTTTCTTCTCCACGCGCGGCGATATGTGAGGAAGGGGTGTCACCATGGAAGAACACGTACTGCAAGTGCGGCACCTGGGCAAGACGTTCGGCAAGAACGTCGTGCTGCGCGACATCGACTTTACCGTGGACACCGGCGACGTGACGTGCATCATCGGCGCGTCCGGCTCCGGCAAATCCACGCTGCTGCGGTGCATCAATCTGCTTGAAACGCCGACCTGCGGCGAGATCCTGCACCACGGCAAGTCCATTACGGAAAAGGGCTTCAACCCCTCCAAATACCGTGCCAAGGTCGGCATGGTGTTCCAGAGCTTCAACCTGTTCAACAACATGTCGGTGCTCGACAACTGCATGATTGGTCTGACGAAGGTGCTCGGCGTTAAGAAGGAAGAGGCGCGTAAAACGGCCATGTTCTATCTGGAAAAGGTCGGCATGGCGCCGTTTATCCACGCCAAGCCCCGCCAGATCTCCGGCGGCCAGAAGCAGCGTGTGGCGATCGCCCGCGCGCTGGCGATGGAACCGGAGGTGCTGCTGTTCGACGAGCCGACGAGCGCGCTCGATCCGCAGATGGTCGGCGAAGTGCTCGAAGTCATGCGCGCGCTGGCCAAGGAAGGGCTGACGATGCTGATCGTCACGCACGAGATGGCGTTTGCCCGCGACGTGTCAAGCCATGTGGTGTTCATGGCCGACGGCGTGATCTGCGAGGAAGGCACGCCGCAGCAGATCTTTGAAGCGCCGCAGCACGAACGCACGCGCGAGTTTCTGGAGCGTTTCCGCAACAACTGAACACGGAAAAGCCATTCATACGGGGCTGTCGCACGCGGCAGTCCCGTATTCTCTCGGCGTCGTTTGCCCCTTGACCGGCCGGAAAAGAATGTGTATAATAATTCCTGAAAGAAGAAAAGGAGATTCAGACAAAATGAAAAAGATATTCTCATGGATTCTCGTGATGCTGATCGCGCTCGGCTGTACGGTGCCCTGCTTTGCCCTTGCGCCAAGCAGTCAGGCAAGCGCTTCCTTCGGCGCGTATAAGCACGTATTTATAATCGGCGTCGACGGCGCAGGCGGCGCTTTCCGCACGGTTGACACACCGAACTTTGACCGTATTTTCGCAGACGGCGCAGTCAAGTACGACGTGCGCACCGAAGTGCTCAGCGACAGCGGGCCCAACTGGGCGTCCATACTGACCGGCGTATCCTACTTCAAGCACAGAATTCACAACGGCAGTTCCGGCGAGGTGCAGCGGGACAGCAGCACGAAGTACCCCACCATTTTCGGCATTGCGCGCAAAGCCATGCCCGACGCCGAGCTTGCCTCCTTCGTGAACTGGAACAACGTAAACTTCGGCATGATCGAGACGGATATCGGCGTGACAGAGCACCAGAACGGTGACGACAACGCCCTGACCGACGACATCTGCGCCTACTTCGACGCCGGCAACCGCCCGGCGATCTTCTTTGTGCAGATCGACCTGGTGGACGCCGCCGGTCATGCGCACGGCAGCGACTCCGCGGAGTACCGCGATGCGATCCGCACGGCGGACGGCTATATCGGCAGAATCCACGACGCGCTGAGCCGCAACGGTCTGCTGGACGACGGTCTGTTCATCGTGACCGCCGATCACGGGCATAAGATCGAGGGCGGTCACGGCCGGTTCTCCATGCGTGAACAGCTGACCACCATCGCGGCAGCGGGCAAAACTGTGGTGCCCGGCGGCAAGATGGACAAGCTCACCCGCGACCGCGACATCGCAGCCATTGCGCTGTATGCCCTCGGTCTCGACAAAACGGACCGCATGACGGCACGCCTGCCCGGCGACCTGTTTGAAAACACGCCCGGCGAGAGACGCTCCGTCCTCAGGGACCCGCTGGACTGGCTCTTTTCCAGCTTCATGTGGATTGTCACGCTGTTGACCGTGCAGCGCTGACACGGTGCATATCCCGCAATAAACCAGCTATCAATTAAAAACGCCGCTGCATTTCGTCATGAAGTGCGGCGGCGTGGTTTTTATTCGGTTCTTCACGAAATTTTGTGGGATAGAATTGCATCCTTTGCACAAGCGCCATATCTAAGCCTCCCCTGTGTAAGGGGAGGTGGGCGCCGAAAGGCGCTCGGAGGGGTTGTCACATCAGACGTTATCAAAAAGCAGCAACAATCCCTCAGTCATGCTATCGCATGACAGCTCCCTTTACACAAGGGAGCCTTTGCTTGGCCTATTTCGGTCAATGTTCATGACGGCAAAAGCGTTTTGAGTTTTCAGTAAAACGATTTTTGCCG
>JAFSYM010000041.1 GCA_017450005.1 Clostridia bacterium | reverse complement strand
TGCGGTATAAGAGCGCATACATTTTATCGGGTACATTTGTTATGATACAGTCTGCGCCGATATTGCTCAGACGTTTGATTTCTGCCGGATCATCTATCGTCCAGTACTGGACTGCGATGCCGAGATTGTGACAATACCTGACAAATCTTTCCGTGCCGAGACGGACGATTCTGTATTGGTTTGCCGGAATCTGCACGGCCTTGAACGGCAGTTTGTCTTTGTTGAGCCTTAGATTGAACGCGCACGCAAAGTAAAACAGTACGCCCTCCAGAACGCCGATCGACCTTTGAACGTCCGGATATTTTTTGGTCAGATATTTCGTGATATCGTTGTTGAATGTGGCGATGATAACCCTGTCGGAGATACCCTTTTCCCGCGTCAGCTTGATGAGCGCATCGGCGGCCCTTCTGCCCCGGTTTCCGCTGTCCTTGATGTCGATGCTGTAGAGATATTCTCCGTGCGCCTCTATTTTATCGATGATCTCGTCGAGCAGAGGTATCCGAAGCCCTTCTGGAATATTGTCGCCTCTGAGCCCCTTATACGGCGTTTCGCCGCTGTCTGTAACGAAATGCTCGCCGGGATTGAGCGCTTTTAATTCGTCATAGGTGAGATCGGACGGCAATATATGATCCCTGCCGTATTTTTCCCTCGCGTCGGTCGTCCGGTCAAGCGTGGGATCGTGCAGGATGATGAGCTTGTCATCCTTTGTCAGATGAAGATCAAACTCAAGCTCCCGCACCTCAAAGCTCTCGGAATTGAGGCATATGTCGAAAGCAAGCGGCGTATTTTCGGGGGCAATCCCCGCTCCCGCCCTGTGCGCACCGATCTGCGCCTTGCCGTCGGCAAAAAGCGGCGATGTGTTCTTTGGTACATTCCTTAGTCTTTTGGGGATGAAATGACCCGATATCAGCGCGTAGATGAACAGCAGCAGCGCGGCGCATACGGTGACGGCAGCCACGGTCAAAATGATTTTAATAATTGCAAACAGCATAGTATCACCTTTATCCCAACGCCTTTTGTATCAGAGCGTCTGCTTTATTTGTCATCCACTGCATCGGAAACGGCTTGCCGAAGTCCGGTTACGTCCGTAATGATGTGATAAACACAGGCGATGCATGGCAGCAACGAGTATATCCGGGAGATGCCCGGACGACCATTCGACGGATCAGTCCCGGCCGAAAAGATCCCGGGTGTATACACAATCCGCAACGGCGTCCAGACAAGGATCATATCGGTTGGCTATGATGAGCGTGCATCTGTTGATGAAGTCGTTTAAATCATGCACGACCTGACAGCCCCGGAATGCGGACTGATCGGGAAGTGCAGGCTCATAAACAATCACCTCGACGCCTTTGAGGACAAGCCGTTCGATGATGCCCTGCACAGAACTGTTTCTGGCGTTGTCGGAGTTGCTTTTCATCACAACCCGGAATACACCGATAACCGGTTCCGCTTTGCGGCAATCGCCGTCTGTATTCCGGCAGATGCGCAAAGCTCTTGCCAGCACGCTGTCGGCTATGAATTCTTTTCTCGTCTCGTTTGCGTCTACGACAGAGCGGATCAGGTTTTCGGGAACGCCTTCAAAGGTGGCCAGCAGCTGCTTGGAATCCTTTGGCAGACAGTAGCCGCCGTAACCGAAGGATGGGTTGTTATAAAACGTGCCTATCCGGGGATCCAGACATACGCCTTCAATGATTTGTCTGCTGTTCAGACCTTTGACTTCCGCATAGGTATCCAATTCATTGAAAAATGCCACACGCATGGCCAGATATGTATTGGCGAAGAGCTTGATGGACTCCGCCTCAAGCAGTCCCAAAACCAACACGGGAACGTCTTCGTCGCACGCGGCATCCGCCAGTATATCTGCAATCTCTTCTGCCGCAGCAATCTGTGCAGGGCAGGAAGTGTCTGTCCCGACAATGATCCTTGACGGGTGCAGATTGTCAAACAAAGCGCAGGATTCCCGCAGAAACTCCGGGCTGAAAAACAGGTTTTCGCAATGCAGCCTGTCGCGCATTTCCTGCGTGAACCCGACAGGAATGGTCGATTTGATGATGATTTTTGCCCTGCTGTTGATCTGAAGAATCTCCTGCAGAACCTTCTGAACAATAGAGGTATCGAAGTATTGCTTCGCATTGTCATAATCCGTCGGAACAGCCACGAAAACATAGTCCGCGCCTGCATAAGCTTCCACCGGATCTGTCGTCGCCCGGATTGTGCTCCTGCCTTCCCGCAGATACTCGTCGATCATCGCATCGTGAATCGGAGAAACTCCGGAATGGATCAGGTCGATTCTGTTCCGGTCGATATCCAATGCGCACACGTCATGTTTGCACCCCAAAAGAAGCGCAAGCGACATGCCGACATAACCCGTGCCGACAATCGTGATTCTGTATCGGTTCATTTGTTTTGTCTGCATTTTCAGTTCTCCTCGTCTGCTGGTTGAAGGCAGGAATGCAATAGATACCGTTTCACCCGTTCGCGCGGCCGCAGCGGATCTCGCCGTCCACCACGGCGGCAAGCGCGGCATCCGCGCGCAGATTGACGAATCTGATTCCCCGTGCGGGGTAAAAGAGAAACACAGAACGGGTCGGGGTCGCTGCGTCGGACAGCACGCTGTAGCGGCCGCCTTCACAGACCAGCGCCGCGCCGTTTTCGACGCAGACGGACGGATAATCGGCCTTCTGCGCTTCATAGGTGTAGGATCGCCAGCCTATGCTGTCGTAGTGGGGCGTGAGGCAGAAGGGCAGCAGACCCGCGCAGTCAAAGTATGCAAAGCCGGGCGCCTTTCCCACAAAAAAGGGACCGTGCGCAATGTTGCGCAGTGTTTCCGGCTCGGTATCGTCCCAGCCTTTGTCTGCCCAGCACATGGCGCCTGAGCTGACGCCCAGCAGGACAGCGCCGCGACGCAGTGCCTGATCCGCCGCCGCATAGACGCCCTTTTCCAACCAGTTTTCGGTCAGGAATTTCAGACTGCCGCCCGTGGCGTACACGATATCCGCCCACTCGAATTTCTGCGCGACCTCCCGCGCGGACGATGTGCTGACCGTCAGCACATCGGTTCTGCAGCCCGCAGCGGCGAACCGGGTAATGATCGCGTCGTTCTCCGCGTATTCGTCATGACTCGCCGTCGGAACGAACAGCATGTTCGGCTGCGCCTTCCCGACGTGCGACAGACAGCGCTCCACGATGGGGCGGAAGTTTTTGTCCGTATTGAACCCGCCGCCGATCGCGATAATCATACCGTCCGGATACGCGGCTTCGGCAGCGGCAGTGTATGCCGCGATCTCGTCTGCGGTATAAAACCTGTCGGCTTTATGCGGCAGCAGTCCGCCGAAAAAGCCGGTGATGATACTCAAAAGCAGCGCAAGCGCACGCATAAACAGATGAACTTTTTCCATGGATTATTCCTCCTGAACCGACGGTGCCGAAACCGTCTTTAGTTGCGTTGAGGCTGCTGCAGAACCGGGATTTGTCTATAACTCCAGCCGCATATAAACCAGTTCCTGATAGCCGGATACTCTCGATTTGAATCCTCTCGGGTTTCGTCCGAATTCGACAAATCCCATACGCCGATACAAAGATAAAGCCCTGTCGTTCTCAGAGACCACATTCAGCTCCAGCTGGTCGTATCCTGCGCCTTTGGCACATTGAATACAAGCCTCGGTCAGCGCTTTGCCCAAGCCAAGCCCCCAGTATTCCTTTAACACGCCGATGCCGAATTCGGCTCTGTGTCTGACTTTGTATTTTGGCCCGACAGACTCGATGCCGGCGGTCCCCGCGACCTTTCCGTCCACTATGGCGACAAGCTCTGTTTCATTGGCGCTTACCGCTTTCTCTTTTAAAAAGTTTGCCTCCTGCTCCGGACTGAAATCGTTCTCGTCCGGATAGGATAACAAATAATCCGTCTGTGCGTGTGTTCGGTTGAAAACCTCGAAAACAGCGTTTGCGTCTGCGGCATCGCCGTTTCGGATTATGGCTTCTTTCCCGTTTTTAAGCAGGATCGTCTTTTCGTACTTCATTTTTTAAAGATCACTTTCAGATAAGTATTGCCTGATTTCTTCGATCAGTTTGTCGCCGTCATAATTCTTGAAAATCCTGGTCATGCAGCCGGCGATCATCGGATTCAGATCCATGCCGAGCTCAATCGAACGGGTATCTGTTTTGAAACCGTGACATCTTTTTCCGCAGCCGTACGCGAGACCGAGCTCAACGCAGGCGCCCTCGTCAGGCACTCTGCCGTCCAGATTCATAAAGATGATATCCGCTTTCTGAACCTCTCCGGCATCCAGCTTAAAGATCATTTCGGTGATCTCCTCTTCGGTTTTTCCCTCCAGCAGGGCAGCTTCTATGCCGTCGCGCTGCGGCAAAGGCTGCCGACAGTCTTTTCATGGCTTGATAGCCCCCTTTTCTTTTTTGATAATCTGCGGCTGTACGAAAGCCGGAAGGTTATTCCGTCTGGACAGTTTCTTCCTGTATTCAGGCTGGTTTCTTTTATTATAGCACACCCCGTCCGATCCCGCAACAGCGCAGACGCAAAAAAGTGTGTACACCGAAGGACAGGCACATCAGATTATTGATGCTGTGTAGTGCGGCTGCAATTGAGAACCACATATCCGTCAGCGCAAGCGGCAAGATGACGGTCAGCGGCAACAACTTCGCGCGTCTGCTTGCCGGATGCGATCCGCCTTTGCGTATTTCCGTAGAGCCCGTAGGGACGCAGCCGCCTACGCCGCCGGGAAGGGTATTATGCCGAAGCACTTTTTACGGCTTGCGTGTGTCGGGTGCTTGACAGACAGCGCGCGGAGATATATACTATTGCAGTATATTGATTGTGGAGATCCCCATGAAAGCCAAGAAGGCCAAATCGCTGTCCCGCATCACCCTGTGCTTTTTCTTCTTCATGATGCTGCACCTTACGGAAGAGCTTTTCATCATCCCCAAGGTGTTCAATACGCAAGGCGTTGTCGCGCGCGTCGTCGGATTCATTATTCTGCTGTTCTACATCCGCTACATCAACAAGCCGCTGGAGAACATCGGCATGATCTTTTCCAGACACAAGATCCGCAAGGGTATCCTGCTGGCTGCGCTGTTTAACCTCGTACCGGCCGTGATCGTTTTCGGGGCGGAGTTCTTTTTACACCGGGCATACGGCGAACACACGGTGATCGGTTTCTTCTGCTCCACAGTAATCGGTACTCCGGGCGTGCGATCCTGACCATGTTTGTTACGCTGCTGATCTACGAATCATTGACCGCCGCAAGACTCGGTCTGCTGCGTATGGCGACCGGCGCGGTCTGGGTGTGCATTTTCGACCATATGGCATTTGGATTCATTTTTGACATGATCCACATTCAGACCACGGACGCGAATATGCACGTGCAGCTCGACGGCAGTTACTATGCGCCCATCATCGCCTATCAGGCAATCGCGCTTGTGATGGTTTTCATCTACTACGTTATCAAGAAAAAGAAACGCAAAGAGAAACGTGCGCACCGGCACCAGGCACGGCATCACACAGAAGAAATAGTATAATGCCGTGGAGCGGCGCAACGCCGCCGCATGATAACAAAACACTTGCAACGCATCAACATATGTGCTACGATTATATAAACAAATCAAGGAGGATTCAGAAATGAAAAAACTATGGCCGCTCCTGCTGGTGTTTCTTCTTCTGGCAGGCTGCGCGCAAAAGGATAAAACAGAAGATGCCGCCCCCACCGACACGACAGCGGGCGAGACCGCGCTGGAAACAGTCGCGGACGGCGACGAGCAGGAGATCATCCTGCCGCTCGGCGAAGACCTGACGGCGTCTACTGCGCAGCAGAGCGGTGCGCAAGCCGGCACGACGGCAAAGACTGCCGGCACGACAAGAGCAAAGACAACAACATCCGCGCAGACAAGCACGGCCGCAGCGACAAAAGCGGACAAGGAAAACAGGAACGAAATACCGGCGACAACGGGCTCTGCCGGTTCGCAGAATACCACGACGACGAAGTCTGCGGCAGAACAGAAAACCACGGAAACGACAACATACATTTCAAACGGCACGCCGAAGACGACAAGCGCATCGACCACCGCCGCAAACGGAACGACGAAGACGACGAGCGCGCCGACCACCGCCGCAAACGGAACGACGACAACATCGAACGCGGTAACGCTGCCGACGGCGGACCCGGGCAAGGGACGCTATGAGCTGCCGGCCATTCCGCTCAGATAAAGGAGCAAACGTATGAAAAAGATTTGCGCCTATCTTGCCGTTCTGCTCGTGCTCGCGGCCTTCGGCATGACGATCCTCGCCCACGCGGGCGATCTGCCGCCTGTGCCGCTGGGGAGCCATACAGGAAACGACTTATCCGAAGTCAACACCGAGTATGAAGTGCCGATTTCCATTCCGGAAGCGTTCAAAATCAGCCAGAATCAGCTGCAGCTGATCTATCGGCAGGAAGAAACCCTGACCGCCAATGACGCCGCCACATGGCAAAGCGATAACGACGCCGTTGTCAAGGTCGATCCCGCAAGCGGCAAACTGACCGCATGCGGTGTCGGCACGGCAAAGATCACCGCCGCGACCGAAGACGGCCGGACGGACTTCTGCGCCGTGACGGTGCGCTACGCCTGGTGGCAATGGCTCATCCGCATTTTCCTGTTCGGATGGATCTGGTATTAAAATACAGGTTCATCACGGAATTTTGCGGGATGGCCGGATGCAGGCAAAGCTGGTGTCATCGCGAGGGAGGCGAACGCCGACCGCGGCGATCCGTCCTCCCGGCAGAGCGTAAATGAACAGCAAAAGAAACGGATTGCTTTGCTTCGTTTGCAATGACAGCGGATGATTCTTGTTCGTTTGATTCAGGTTTTGCCTGCGGTGCATAGGCAGAACGCATATATGCGTTCCCTGCACAGCGTTGCCGATACGCTTCCGTAGGGGACGATGCCCACATCGTCCCGCGTGCGGGCAAAATGAAGGTACATTGTCATTCGTATGGGCGGGCATGACTGCCCATTCGTTCGGTATCATGTCGTTTCCGGCAATGCTGCCGTAAAAAATGAACTGTCATAGCAATGACAAACAAGGGTGCGTTTTTATCCCACAAAAACTGAGAAGAGGAAAAACAAAAAACAGCGCTGAATCCCGATGCAGATGCAAACGGATTCGGCGCTATTATGACCTTGTGTGCAGATTACTGCTTTGTGTTCTACGCTTTGTTCCGCAGACCGGTTTGGATGGATTCGGCGACCAGCTTTAATGACGAATTCACGTTTTCAATCGCTTCCTCCACGGTGCCCGGCATGCCGGCTCTTGCCCATTCGATAAAGGCGTTGTAGATCATCCCGTTCCACAGCGGGATATAGAAGGTTGTCGATACGTTTTCGTACCGTTTGTTCATGCGTTTGAGAAACTCGTGCTCCAGTCCGGCGTCAATTACAGCTCTGACGGAGGTTTCGTATTTCTTTCCGATGCGGAATGTGGTTTCCATGTTGTCAAAAATGGAATCGGTCAGACCGGCAATCGCTTCGTCGATCGGCGCCTGTACGATGTCCAGCAGAATCTCGTCCTTGCTCTTATAGCTGTTGTAGACGCCGCCTCTCGACACGCCGGATCTTTTGATGATTTCGGTCATGCTGATATCTGCGTATTCCTTCTCCTTCATCAGAGCGAGAAGCGCATTCTGGGTGCAGGTGACAGCTTTTGCATGCAGCGCAGCGCTGTTTTCCCTGAGCATTTGGCGGCGTTCTTCCGGCGTCATCATGGCGATTGTCCCTCATTTCATTTAAACTTTTGTTCAGTATAGCACACAGAAACGGCAATTGCAATAGTAGGAATAGACATTTTTGCAGATTTTGTTCATTCCAATAAAGCAAGTCAATTCCCAAAGTAAATTCCACATCTAAACGCCACTGTGGAATTTACTTTGGGAATTGATTGGCATGTAAGAATATTCAGAAAAGTGTATTTTTATGTTGCAATTAGCGTGCTAATATGCTATAATAACGGAAACTTCCTTTCGGGGAATAAACAGAGGAGAGGATCAAGTATGTCTGCAAATGTAATGATTGTCATAGCGATTGTGCTGTATCTGGGCATGATGATCTGCATCGGCGTCGTTACGTCAAAGAAAAACAAAAACACGGACGACTTCTATCTCGGCGGCCGCAAGCTCGGCACGCTCGTCACGGCCATGAGCGCCGAGGCGTCCGACATGAGCAGCTGGCTGCTGATGGGCCTGCCGGGCGTCGCGCTGATGACCGGTCTTGCCGAGGCGTCTTGGACGGCGATCGGTCTGGCGATCGGTACGTACGTCAACTGGCTGATTGTGGCCAAGCGTCTGCGTCTGTACACCGAGCGCGTCGGCGCGGTGACGCTGCCTGAGTTCTTTACCAAGCGTTTCGGCGACAAAAAGCATGTGCTGTCGATGATCGCTGCGATCATTATCATCGTTTTCTTCATCCCCTATGCGGCGTCCGGATTTGCTGCGTGCGGCAAGCTGTTCTCGTCGTTGTTCGGAATCAACTACATGACGGCTATGCTCCTCAGCGCGGCCGTAATCGTGCTGTACTGCACGCTCGGCGGCTTCCTTGCCGCCTCGACGACCGACCTGATCCAGAGCATTGTCATGACGATCGCGCTGATTGCCGTGCTCGGTCTGGGCATCTATAAGGCCGGCGGCGTCGCCGAAGTGGTCGACAACGCAAAGGCCATGACCGGATACCTGAACGTGTTCAAGGGCTTCAATGTGGCAACCGGCGAGGTCGGCAGCTACGGTCTGCTGCCTGTTGTTTCGACGCTGGCATGGGGTCTGGGTTACTTCGGCATGCCGCACATCCTGCTGCGGTTCATGGCGATCCAGAATCCCGATAAACTCAAGACTTCCCGCCGCGTGGCGTCCGTCTGGGTCGTGATCTCCATGGCCATCGCCATCCTGATCGGTATCGTGGGCTACAGCCTGATGAAGGCCGGCGTCGTCGGCCCGTATGCGAGCGGCTCCGAATCCGAGCGCATCATCATCGACTTCTCCCGCTTCATCAGCGGCAAAAATATCATCGCCGCGTTCGGCGCCGGCGTCTTCCTGTCCGGCATCCTCGCGTGCACCATGTCCACCGCGGACTCACAGCTGATTGCCGCATCCTCGAGCGTCACGCAGGATATACTCATCAACTTCACGGGCAAAAAGCTCTCGGATAAAAAGCAGATGATCATTGCGCGTATCTCCGTAATCGTGATCGCCGTGATCGCCGTATTCTTCGCGCGCAATCCCGATTCCTCCGTGTTCCGTATCGTGTCGTTCGCGTGGGCGGGCTTCGGCGCGGCGTTCGGCCCGGTGATGCTGTTCGGCCTGTTCTGGAAGCGCATGAACAAATGGGGCGCGCTTGCGGGCATGATCAGCGGCGGCGTGATGATCTTCGTGTGGAAGTTCGTAATCCGCTCCTTCGGCGGCGTGTGGGACATCTATGAGCTGCTGCCCGCGTTCATCGTTGCGAGCATCGCCATTGTGATCGTCAGCCTTGCGACGAAGGCGCCCGATGATGCGATCACCGCAGATTTCGACGCCATCCGCACTAAGATGAATACGAAGGCATAACCCCCGACAAGACCAAATTTAAAGCCATCGGCTCCGGCCGGTGGCTTTTGTATATCCGTTTTCAGAATCTGACGCGCATCCCGTCGTATGCGGCGCGGACGTGAAACTGCTCTAAAACGGCGGCTGTTTCGGCGTGAGAGCCGTGCAGCGTGCGCGCAAAGTGCGAGGCGAGGATGCAGCCGTTTTTGGCGAGAAGCTGCTGCTGCTCGATCGCATGCACCATCATGCGCAGCATGGGGACTGTGTTGTGCTCGAACATGCGCCAGTCGTCCGCGTCGCCTGCGGTGCAGTCGAGCACCATCACATCAAACCTGTGTTTGCGCATTTCCGCCCATGCGGGGCAGAGAAACCATGCGCCGTCCAGTCCGTAAAAGAGCGTTTTTTTATCCGGCGTGCGGATGATGTAGTGACATGCCTGCCGCAGACCTTTCTGCATAACGTCGTGGTTCGCGAGTACGGGCGTGACGGTATACGCGCCCATCCGCAGCGGCACATACGGCACGGCCGGGATGCACTCGATGCGCGGATGCCGGCCGATCTGTGCGCGGGCGAAGGCGTCGCACATCACGCGGATCAGCCTTGTATCGGCAAGACGCAGCAGTGCGGGCAGGTCAAAGTGATCCTCGTGGTCATGCGTGAGCAGCACGTCCGTCACGCCGTCGAGCGCGCCGGGCTGTACGTTGTCCGCATAGTCCCAGACCTTCGGCCCGCAGTCAATCAGCAGTTCCCCGTTCAGCAGCGCGGCGGCGTTGCGCCGGTAAAAGCCGTCCTTGTTCGGCTGCGACCAGTCTGCCGCGCCGGTACCGAGAAAACGCAGCTCGTCCTGTATCGTTTCCATGCCTTACTCCTTGCGCTGGTTGGCGGGATATACGTCCGCCACGTCGCTGATGGTGATGTAGGCGTTCGGGTCGAGCGCATGCACGATGTCGCGCATTCTGGCGATCTGGAAGCGGTTGACGACGAAATAGATCACCGTCTTTTCCGCGTAGGAATAGCCGCCCGTCGCCGTAATGCGCGTCATGCCGCTCTCATACTCGGCGCTCAGTGCGGCGCAGACTTCCTCGGGTTTAGTCGTCACGATCATCGCGGCTTTGGAGCGGTCGAAGCCCTCGACCACATAGTCCACCGTTTTCAGTGCGGCGGCATAGGCCACAATGGAATACAGCGCGGGAATCCAGTTGCCGGTCACGGCGCCGCAGACGACGAACAGTACGGCGTTGTACATCATCATGAGTGTGCCGACGGACAGGCCGAACCGCGGCGCAAAAATCACGGCGATCACCTCGATGCCGTCCATCGCACCGCCGAAGCGCAGTGCGAGTCCCGTGCCCAATCCGCAGATCAGCCCGCCGAACAGCGCGCACAGCAGCAGATCGGTCTGCGCGAGAGGAGAGGCGGTGCGCACGTCGATGGGCAGGATTTCTTCAATAACAAACGCGCCCGCGGCATAAATCGCCACGCCGTACAGACTGTACACCGTGAACAGCACGCCCTGCTTGCGCAGCCCGTACAGAAACAGCGGGACGTTGAGCACGATCAGAAAGACGGTCAGCCGCAGAAAATGCGGTGTGATCTGTGACAGCAGCATCGACGTGCCGGAAATGCCGCTGTCGTACAGATGCACCGGCGTGAGGAACATCGTCACGCCGATCGCGTACAGAATGCCGGCAATCGTGAGCATACAGATATTCTGCCAGCGAAGCTGGTGCAAAAATTGTTTGAAGGAATGCACGCTACAACCTCCTTTGGTTATTTCCGAAAAACATTATAAAAGAAAAATCTGTTTATATATTTCCGCTTTAGAATAATAAAAAGAAAAGATTCCGACAGAAAATGCGCCGCCCCGAAAAGCATTGACAAACGGGAAGAATCACGCTAAGATGAAGCGGAAAGAGGGGATACAGGATGCTTGATTCGTTAAAAAAACAAGTCTGGAAAGCCAATCTACAGCTGCCCGCGCACGGTCTTGTGACCTTTACATGGGGCAATGTCAGCGCCGTGGACAGACGCCACGGTCTGGTGGTCATCAAGCCCGGCGGCGTGGAATACGACGCCATGCAGCCGGCGGATATGGTGGTGGTCGATCTGCACAGCGGCGAGGTGGTCGAGGGACACTACAAGCCCTCGAGCGATACGCCGACCCACCTTGCGCTCTACCGCGCGTTCCCGTCGATCGGCGGCGTGGTACACACGCATTCGCGCTGGGCGACGGTGTTTGCGCAGGCCAAGTGCGGCATTCCGGCGCTCGGCACAACGCATGCGGACGACTTTTACGGAGAAATTCCCTGCACGCGGGAAATGACGGCCGAAGAGATCGGCGGCGCATACGAGGCGGAGACGGGCAATGTAATCGTGGAACGTTTTGCCGATCTCGACTCCGCGCAGATCCCCGCCGTGCTGGTTGCGTCACACGGCCCGTTCACCTGGGGCAAAGACGCCGCCGGGGCGGTGCACAACGCCGTCGTGCTGGAGGAGGCCGCGTTCATGGCGTGGCACACGATGCAGATGGGGCAGACCGCGCCGATCACGCAGGCGCTGCTCGATAAGCACTACCTGCGCAAGCACGGCGCGAATGCTTACTACGGGCAGAAATAATCAGCGCAGTTTTTGCCGCAGCTCTTCGAGCAGGGCGGTGCAGCCTGCCAGAATATCGTCGTATGTCTCGTCAAAATTGCCCGTGTACCACGGGTCTGCAATGTCCCGGTCGGGCAGAAGAGGGCGCGCTTTGTCGGCGTCGCTGCCGAACATCCGGCGAAGGATCGCGCGGTTCGACGCGTCCATCAGAAAAACGTAGTCATATCGGCGCAGTTCGTCCGCCGTCACCTGGTGCGCGCTGCGCGGCGTGAACGGGATGTGCATTTCCTGCAGCTTGCGCCGCGTGCCGCGGTGGATGTCGTTGCCGATTTCTTCGCGGCTGACGGCGGCGGACGCGACCTCGATCTGTGCGGACAGATCTGCCTGCCGCACCAGCTCGCGCATTACAAATTCCGCCATCGGCGAGCGGCAGATATTGCCGTGACAGAGAAAGAGTACCCGTATCATGCTTTTGCTCCTGTCTGTTTTGATGAAACCATTGTACACGTCTGCGGGCGAAAATGCAAGGCGATCTCCCATAGATGCATGGATGCAGTTTGGTGAACAGGACGATTCCTGCACCGCGTCACACATGTATGCGTACCCTACTGTTTTTCAAGGATCAACTGAGTGGAATTTGTGATAGCAATGAAGTTTTCTTCTCTGGTCTGTATTTTGCACGAAAAACCGCGAACAGCGTAAAAACGTGATGAACCTATATTTTTGCCGCCAAAGGTTGAACCCAATGGCGGCATTCGGCTTTTGTACGCATTTGATCCTCGTATGTACGGGCTGTTGCTCTGACACTGCGGGATCAAATCAGGTTTTTGGCGCGCAGTGCTCGGAAGACGCTGCGTTTTCCGAGACTGATCAGTAATTATACGGTGTGAGACTAAAGGATTCCAAGGGGTCTGCCAAACTCGGAACGACGATATGGTCTTTGACGGAGCGGGAAACAGACATCTCCTGTTCTGCTTCCTGCGTTGTGGATTCTTTCACTGTGGATGCAGCTGCTGCGGCTGTGGTCGTAGTGTGACTATCACCCTCGCCGCCTGCCGTACAGTTCCGCATCAGGAACAGGATGACGGACACGATGACAACCAGAAGAACTGCACTGATGATGACAAAGATTGTTTTGGTTCTGCGCAGGGGCAGGTGGTTACGGGGAAGGTGGCGCATAGGAGGGGTGACAGGCCGCAGCTGCTGCTTCAGAGAATCAATCAACTGACTGAGCGCTTGCTTCCTGTTTTCGTATGCCAAAAACATCTGCACATTGGTCAGATAATACTGAAATGCATCCGTCAGTTCACAGGGTTCCGTCACATAAGGCAGAACCATTTTGTTATGATTCTCTGCTCTGTCGAGCTCTTTTTCAACCCATTTCGAGTGCATGGCCGCATCGGATAATATGAGTACGAAGGCGTCGCAGCTGCGGATTGCGTTCTCGATTTCGGCGGCATAGCTCGATCCGAACGGGATAGACCCCTTGTCCATCCAGCAGGAGAAGCCCGCCTGTTCGAGCGCCTCTTTGATTCTTTTTGCCGTGTCCCGATCTTTGGAACTGTAACTGATGAAAACCTGTCCGCCCATGTTCATTGCCTCGTTTCTATGCAACATGATCTGCGATCCCGGAAATGATGCGGTATATCAACAAAATTATACTTTTTTTCGTGAAAAAGTCAATATACGCCGGATATATGTTTTCCTGAATTTTGCTTTCTTCATTCCGCCCAATCGGATTTCTTCTTGCATTTTTCGGCCGGTTATGCTATTCTGTATAACGTAATTTTATACAGAATCTGGGGGAAAACGCATTGAAACGTGTACTTTGTTTGTTGATTACTGCCGCTTTACTCGCAGGCGCCGCATGCATGCACTGCTATGCCGCGTCGGAAACGGACTGGGAGATTACCAATCCGTATGCCAGCGTGGACTGGGACAGCTGGAGCAACTACAAATTCCAGCCGCACTGCCACACCAACGCCAGCGACGGCTATCCGACCATCCACGAGTTTGTGCAGAACCACTATGATCTGGATTACGACATCGTGGCGCTGACCGACCACGGCACGCTCAACCGCGGCTGGAACCGGCAGCCGGATCTCGTTCCGCTGGTGCGCCTGATAAAAAAGGAACGCACGCAGATGGCGCCGATCCATCCGCTGACCGAGGCGGAGTATAACGCGGTGCTGACCGGTACGGCGCAGTCCGATACGAGAACGCACAAAAACGGTATGCTGGACGTGCCGCTGGGCATCGAGCTGAATATGGCGACGCCGTTTGCGGACTGCCATCTGACCGGCTATTTCTCCGAATACGGGCAGGGGCTTGCCGGCGTGTACGGCGACTATGAGACGCCGACCAAGGGCGTGCGGGACGCGGGCGGCATCTCGATGCTCGCGCACGTGGGCGAATACGTCTACATCGACAAGGACAGCGAAAAATACGTCGGGCAGAAAGTCGACGACTACTACGCGTCGAAATTCGCGCGGCTGTTTCTGGATAATCCCGGCTCGAGCGTCGGCATGGGCATCAACAGCGCGACGGACGCGCACACGCGCTGCGACCGGATTCTGTACGACCAGATTCTGCAAAAGACGATCCCGAACGGCGTTGTGCCGTGGGGCTTCTGCTTCTCCGACTCGCACACCATCAGCTCCGCCAATGACGCGTGGACGGAATTGATGATGCAGTCTTTCGATCTGGGCGACATGCGCCGCGCGATGGAGCAGGGCACGAGCTTTGCCGTTTCGCACTACTCCAACGGCGTGGAGCTCAACGGTATGCCGGAGTTCCCCGGCTACCGCGACGATCAGGCGCGCTGGGACGATCCGGACTATTATCTGAGCAATGCGACGCCGACGGTGACGCGCATCACGGTGGACGAGGAGAACGACGTCATCACCGTGGAGGGGCGCAATTTTGATACGGTGACGTGGGTGTCCGACTGCGAGGTGATCCGGCGCGAGACGAACGTGCAGGCGGACGAGGCGGGCTGCGCGGCCGTCACGCTGGATCTGCATGCGGATGACCTGCTGCGCGATCCGTCGCTGTACGTGCGCTTCTATATCACCGGCGCATACGGCATCTGCTATGCGCAGCCGTTTGTGATTCGCCCGGCCGGCACGGAATTTGCGCCGGTGCATGTGCCGAAAACACGCGATCTGCCCGCGTTTCTGCGCGCGCTGGTGACCGGGCTCGATTGGATTCTGTTCAAGTGGAGCCCCGTCGTGTGGGCGTTCAAATACTTTGCGCTGGGCTATAACCCGCTCAGCCGCGTATGGAGCGAAATCAAAGGCGCATTTACCGGAAAGACCGTCAACACAGCCGGCTGACAGACGCACAGAGAATCATTCCGAACCGATACGCGCATGGCTTTCAATGTAAGAACGAAAAACAATAACACGTTTTCACTTTGGTCTGACGGATGGAAATGCAGCCGGAAGACCGGAGAGAAGGAGAAGGACAATGAAAACGGGCCCTGAGTTTTATTGGGCGTGGGGACTGCTCTGCGCGTCTTTTCTGTTCACTTTTATCGATATCATCATGCTGCTTTGCTGGCTGATCAGACCCAGGCGCCGCAGATTGCGTCGTGATTATTCCTACAATAACAATACAGGCAAGCATATTATGATGTTCTCGGCTTGCCTGCTCTTCTCGATCTTTTTTCTGCGGCTAACAATCGGTCTGTTCAACCCGCTGACCGGTACAGGCAGTGCGACATGGTACGACCGGGTGCCGGGCAGCATGCTGCATGCGCTGCAGACGTTCAGCATGGACGAGGCGTATGACGATACGCTGCAGCAGGGGAAGGCGCTCCTCGGCGTCTTATTGTGCGAAAAGGCGGGTCGGAAATGGATTACAGCTTTCGGCATTTATATCTCTGCGCTGAACGTGGTTGCGCCTATTGCCGGCGGCGCTTTTATCTTTGAGATTCTGGCCGGCATTTTTCCGCTGCTGCGTTACTGGTTTTCGTTCCCGATGTTCCTGAAGAACCGATACTTTTTTACGGCACTGAATGAGCAGTCTGTGGCGCTGGCAAAGAGTATTGCTTCCAATCCGAAGAAAAAGCATGTGCAGCTCATTTTTACGGACGCCTATGCGGATAATGAAGACGAGGAAACCACGGAACTGCTGCTGACGGCGAGAGCGATGGGCGCGATCTGCCTCAAGGACGATCTGCTGCACATTTCGCTGCCCAGACACCGTTTGATCAAAAGCGAGAAGATCGGAACAACACGGATTTTCCTCAGCGACCGCAGCGAGGACGTCAACCTGCAGTCGCTCTCCGAGCTGCTCGGGCGCAAGCGGCAGAAAAAACTGAAGAAAACGGAAATATTTGTTTTCGGCGCAGATAACAAAACGACCTGCATCGAGGAAGAAACCGAGTATATCTGCAACAGAGTGCGTGCGGAAATCGGAGAGATCCGGCCGCATGTGATCCCGGTCAACGGAATCCGGAATCTGGCGCAGAATCTGTTTTACGATCTGCCGCTGTATGAGTGCCTGTACGGAAAGGATGAAGAGGATCGGGAGATCAATCTGACGATCATCGGCAGCGGTACGATCGGTACGGAACTGTTTCTCAATGCCTATTGGTTCGGCCAGCTTCACGACGTCCGGCTGAACATCAATGTGGTCTCCAAGGTGCAGACGCAGGCGGAGTTTGAGTCGCGGATCAATTATATCAATCCGGATATCCTGCAGTCGTCGAAGGCAGGCAGCAAATTGCTGTACGCCGGCATTGACGATACGTGCCCGTATGATCAGCCGCCGTATTTTCATTTCAGATTCTGCAAGGCCGATGTGTTCACATCCGAGCTTGATACAATCATGACAAAGGGAATCGGCGAAGAAGGGGATCGGTTCCCGCTGCAGGATTCGGATTTCTTTATCATCGCCGCAGGATCGGATACGGACAATTACAGCATAGCCGAAAAGATCCGGCAGTCGATAGGCTGCTATCACTTCCAAACTGCAAAAAAGAAGAAGACGATCATCAGCTACGTCATCTATTCCTCGTCTCTGTGCCGCACGCTGAACATGCGCCCGCGGCTGCAGACGGTTCCGGCAGAATCGGGATTGAAGGCGGGAGAATTTGATATCTATATGCATGCGTTCGGCAGTATGGAGGAAATATTCAGCTGTAATAACATCCTGCTGGACAGAGTGCGCGCGATCCTCAAGCGTGTCAAGAACAAAGAAACCTTTGACGACGAAAAACCTGACCGGACGTACAACTACTACAACGAGCGTGCCAACCGTACACGCGCGCTGCACATTATCTACAAGGCGTTCAGCGCCGGTGCGGTCAAGCCGACGTTGTTCTGCTCGAAAAGCGACGACGAATACATAGCCTCAAAGGAGAAGATCGAGTCGGATTATGCCGCGTTGGTCAGAGAGAAGCTCCGGCAGGAACAACCGGACGGCGGCGCGCAATGCGCAACGGTACATCAGCTGGCGTGGCTCGAACACAGGCGGTGGAACGCGTTTATGCGCATTTACGCCTTCCGCTGTCCGCCGGATTACGCCGACTACGAGCACCTGGACAGTGACGTGCACAAACTGGGCACAGATAAGTTTTACCAGTTCCTTTTCCTCAAGCAGCATCCGTGTATTCTCGAAAGCAGACCGGAGGCCTTCTGCATTCCGGTTGAGGTCAGAGAAGCCGTAAACCCAGAATTGGATTACGACCATCTTGAGATCCGGGACAGGCTGGATCAACTCAGCGTGCGCACCAGACAACCGTTCAAGGCGTATGACTATCCGGAAATCGAACTCAGGTAAAAATAAGGAAGAACCATTTATTTCTGCATAGGGGCGGATGCGATCCGCCCCTTATCTTACCTTACCCCTTTCGGGGATTGAAAAACAGGCTTCCCCTTGGGGGGGGAAGCTGTCATGCGAATGCATGACTGATGAGGGGGAACGCCGCCTAACTCTGAACGCCTAAACGACAGTGCATGGGAAAGTTTCACCTCATCCGACCTCGCTTCGCTCGGCCACCTTCCCCTCAAGGGGAAGGCATATCTGTGCCTTACCTTACCCGTTTCGGGGATTTGACGCCTTGCGTCATGAATTGGCTGACGCCGTGCATTGTTGCTTCGCAACATGAATTGCATTGCGCCGCAATGCAATTCAGGGCGGGAAAACCCCGCACCCCATTTAAAATGGTACCGCGAAGCGCAAACAAGCTTGCCCGAACGCACATCTACTATCTATTATCTAACATCTACCATCTAAATTACCTTACCCCTTTTGGGGATTGAAAAACAGGCTTCCCCTTGGGGGGAAGCTGTCATGCGAATGCATGACTGAAGAGGGGGAACGCCGCCTAACTCTGATCGCCTAAACGACAGTGCATGGGAAAGTCTCACCTCATCCGACCTCGCTTCGCTCGGCCACCTTCCCCTCAAGGGGAAGGCATATCTGTGCCTTACCTTACCCGTTTCGGGGATTTGACGCTTTGCGTCATGAATTGGCTGACGCCGTGAATTGTTGCTTCGCAACACCTGAAACGAACGAGCAAAAACAACTCGGCGTCATTGCGAGCGCAGCGAAGCAATCCGCATCTCCACGACGGACGGAACGATGCCGGACAAACGGGCGGATGCGATCCGCCCCTACACCGCACCTTCTGTGCGCGCATCTACAATCTACCATCTAATATCTGCCGTCTAATTGCATTGCGAGCGAAGCGAAGCAATCCGCATCCCCCCGAATGAACGTGCAGACAAGAACAGGAGACACGGATTGCTTCGTCGCCTGTCGGCTCCTCGCAATCGTTACGTATAGGCACACCACGATGAACGAAAGGTACCATTTTAAGGCTCCCTTGTGCAAAGGGAGCTGTCATGCGTTAGCATGACTGAGGGATTGTTCGTTTAGATGATTACGCTTTAGACAATCCCTCCGTCGCGCCTTACGGCGCGCCGCGGTCTCGCCTGCCGGCTCGGTCGGCGCTTTTGCCTGCGGCAAAGGTGTCCACCGGACACCCGCGCCTTTTACGCAAGGGATGCTGAGCGAATAGGCGGCATCTTTCATAGCAATCAACATGTATAGACACATCACGATAAACGACAGATGCAGCCGATTGGTTTCCATGTGTAGGGCACGGATACATCCGTGCCGAACAGACGTTCCCTGCACCGCGGCACGCATGTATGCGTGCCCTACATTCCAAGCGGGTACAATCGAGAGGATTCTATCATAGCAATGACAGTTTTTTTACGTACACGTGCCGCCGGAAACAGTATCGGGCTACAGTCAAATCAAGCCCATATAATAGCAGGATTATAATAATATGTGAAATATCGGGCGACTCATTTCGCCAATCATAGTTTTACGAAACAAAAAATATTGCCGGAAGGCGCCTGTATCTGCACAAATCGTAGCGGATTCACTAAATATTTTGCAGGAAAAAATTTAGAAAAATTATTTGACAAACTACTTCTGGTGTGTTATACTAAATCGAGCACAAAATATTGCTCTTACCTTACCCCTATCGGGAATTGAAACATGATTGCTCTTGCGATTGTGAGCCCCACAGAAATCTTACCTTACCCCTATCGGGAATTGAGACGAAAAACGGGCGGATGCGATCCGCCCCTACGCCGCACCTTTTTCTATCAACTACCAACTAATAACTACCAACTAATAACTAAAAAATCAAAGGATTCTTCTGCCGGGTTTCCGGAACAGGAGAATCCTCTTTTCTTTTCCCTCTTCACGGATTTTTGTGGGATAAGAAAACGTCCCCTTGTTTGTCATTGCGAGCGCCTTTATGGCGCGCGGCAATCCGTTCTCCTTCTTGTTCATTTATGCACTGCCGGGGTTACGGATCGCCGCGTC
>JAFSYM010000007.1 GCA_017450005.1 Clostridia bacterium | reverse complement strand
GACGTCATCACCGCATCGGCGCCTGACGTACCGAATAAGCACCTCAGCGCAACGCACGACTACTTCCCGGTGAACAATATTCCGTTGGGAGACATTCAGTTCCACTAATCGGAAAAGCTGATTTCTTGTCCCGGCAGCGGTACTCCTGCCGCTGCCGGAATGGATTGCACACCAAACAAAGCGGAGGAATCCTCGGATCAGTCCGGGGATTCTTTGTTTTGGTTCATCACGGATTTTTGTGGGATGGTCAGATGTCGGTAAAGAGCGGTGTCATCGCGAGGAGCGAAGCGACGCGGCGATCCGTAACCCCGGTAGTGCATAGATGTATAAGATGGAGAACGGATTGCCGCGCGCCATAAAGGCGCTCGCAATGACAAACAAGGGGACGTTTACTTATCCCACAAAATTCCGTGAAGAGGGGAAAAAACAGCCATCTTAAACTTGATTTTTTACTTTCGATTTGTTATGATTGTGATACGGACCAAAGACGAGTATGATAAGGAGAATGCCGCATGGATGTGCATGCCCGTAAAGCGATGACGCGTATTACCCGGTGTTTCTTGTTGTTTCTTGTTCTTCACCTTGTCGAGGAGCTGCTGATCATCCCGCGGTATTTCAATTCCAGGGGATTGATCGCGTGCGTGGGCGGCTTTGTGATTCTGCTGATCTATATCCGCTTTATCAACAGGCCGCTGGAGCAGATCGGCATGATCTTTTCCGGACACAAGGTACGTAAAGGAATCATCCTTGCTGCGATTTTCAACCTTGTGCCTGCCGTGATCGTTTACGCGCTTGAGTATTTCCGCATATCCCGCTTGCCCGGGCATACCGTCATCAGCGCCTTTTACAGCTCTGCGCGGTATGCGTACTCCTCTGCGGGCTTTTGGAGATTTGCAATGTGGCTGGCGTTCGGTATGTTGCTCAACGTCATTCATGCATTCTTCTACGAAACGACGTTTCGCGGACTGCTGATCACACTCGGCTTACGTTCGATGCGTTTTAAAAAAATCAACCTGATTCAGGCCGGGCTGTATACGTTCTGGTTCCTGATCCCTGTCCTGCGTTTGATCCTGTATTATTCCGACGAGGTTTCGGCGAAGCAGATCCTCACCCTGTTCCTTGTCATGCTGGCTTACGAAATGCTCTGTGCGATCAAGCTCGGTCTGCTGCGTTTTTCGACCGGCTCGGTTTGGGCATGTATCTTTGACCACTTCGCGTTCGCCTGCATTCTGGATATGATCCATGTGCAGCACACGGCTTTGGACATGACGGTACAGCTGGACGAGAGCTACTATCTGCGTATTGTCTGCTATCAAGCCATATCGCTGCTGATGGTTTTTATATACTATATCAACAAGAAGAAGCGAAAATCCGGGAGCAAATAAGCGCGCGGTGCGCCGCACCCCTGTAGGATAAAAAGCATAAAAGACTGCGGCAATGACGAAGCCTGCGTCACAACAGAAAACCACGGCAACGAAGACAGGCATTTCATACGATTTACCGAAAATGACCGGCGCACCGGCAACTACGGCAAACGGCACGCCGACAACAACCGGCGCAGCCGCACTGCCGACAGCAGACGCGGAAAAAGGCCGCTATAATCTGCCCGCCATTCCGCTCGGATAAAGGAGTACGAACATGAAAAGAATATGGGCCGGATTGATTGCTGCCGTATTGATAAGTGTGTTCTCGTTTGGCAGCATCAATACACTTGCCGCCGACAGCAGAACAGGCGGTTATGAAAGTCTGAACGGGAAAAACTGGATGTCAGCGATTGCAGACGACAGGTATATTTATGAAATCAATCTGCCGGGTACGCACGACAGCACAACTGCCTATTGTAAGAATGCAACGGACAATTCCGTAAAGCTCTTTGGGATCCCGGTTTTCAATGCGGGGAAATATGCCAAAACACAGTCGCTCACGCTGACCCGGCAGCTCGAGGCCGGCGTAAGATATTTGGACTTGCGCTTCTCGCCGAAGCAGGGGCAGCTTCTGCTTTGCCATGGGAATAACGGGAAAGTCGCAGCTGTGAACACAGTCATAAAAATCCTGAGTTATTTAAACCCGATCCAGATTTTGCTGGATCGCTTTAACCTTCCCTTTTTAAGCCTGGACACAGAGTTTTATGCCTACGAGGACGAGGCGTGTACCGTTCCCGTGACTTGTGATCGTGTGTTCGCGCAGGTGAAAGACTTTTTAACGGAAAACCCGACCGAAACCGTAATCATCACTGCAAAAAAAGAAAACGGCGAGACAGAAGCGTTTTTAAATCTTTTCAATGAACAAATACAAAAGCTGAAAACGGAAATCAATCCTTCTACCCAAAAAGAATATCTATATACTGAAAACGGCAGGGGCGTTTATACAAAAATGCCGACGCTTTCGGAAGTGAGAGGGCAAATCCTTCTCATGACCCCTTTTTACGAGGAGCTTCAGGCCGGCGATACGCTGGACGCAAAAAACGGAGCAGGACAAACCGAATACATGGGCATGACGTTCCGGTATGAAAACCACTGGAGCGTCACGGCAAACAGAAAAGTACGTTATATAGAAAGCTTTATTGAAAACTACTCGACCGAAATGAGCAAGGATCCCGAAAAGCACTTAGCGTATGCCAATGTGCTGAAAACCAACGCCAGCGCAGTTTTAAGACAAACCCCTTATGAGATTGCGACGAAGGTCAGCGAAAGGCTTTATTCTCATAGTATATTTGTCAAAGGACGGTATTACGGCTGGATTATGGGAGACTTTATGTGCGAAGACATTTGCAGCGAAATATGGCAGACAAATTATTTTATATTTGATGAATGAGGGGGGTTATGGATATAGCAAAAACAGCGGCATGGATTCGGCGTGCGCTTTCCGGACTGTTTGCGGTACTGATGGCGATCGGCAGCTCCCTTTCCGGCGAACCGTACATTGCCTCGGGCGACGCCGAGCTGAAGCGTTCGCTTCTGTACAGCTACGCGGAAGGCGTCAGCTTTATGCAGGGGATCGCCTGCGACGGAGACGTTTATTACGGGTTCGGCGCCAACAAATTCCTGAATTATAACGCAATCACAAAAATTGATGTGCAGACCGGCAAAATCATAGAGCGTCGCGAAATGTGCTTGCCCAAAGAACTGATGCGGAAGGGGTATTCGCATCTCGGCGACGGATGCCTGCACGACGGAAAGCTGTATATCGCACTCGAGGATTTTGGATTTCGACATCCGGGCGTCATTACCTACGATCCGGAAACGCTGGAATATCTGGACTTCAAAACAGTTCCGGACGCTGCGCGCGGAAACGGACGTATCCCGTGGTGCGAAATCGACGAGAACGGCGTTTTGTATTTCACACAGTCCAATGACGTCAAAGAGCTGCGGATGCTGCGGGCGTCTGATTTGTCTTTCCTCGGTACGATTCCGCTTGACCGGACGCTGTATAAGGTGCAGGGCGGCGAGCTGCTGAACGGACGTATGATTCTGGTGACCAACGAGGGAAGGCGGGAAAAGAATATTTATTCCGTGGATCTTGCGACAGGTCATGTGGAAATTCTGTTTGTGCGCTGCACCGGCAAGCTGGATGCGGAAGGCGAGGGAATCGCTGTGTGTCCTGCGGCGGACGGTTCGGTTCTGCATATTCTGGACGCCGGAAAATGCGGTGTGCGCATCGGAAGCTATGCGTTAAAACCATGATGATTATGGACATTTTCAAGTTTTTGATTTAGGGCAGCACCGCACGATTGGGGTGTGCGGATTGCGGAGTAAGATTTTTCATCAGGTTGTACCAAAAGATCGCAGGCTCCCTGACGCAAGTCAAGAGCTTTTTGTGCAGCATGACGGAACATATTCAAGCAAAGCGTGCACCACGATTCGTGCGGTGTTGCCTTAGGAATATAATTTGATCAAAGGAGATTTTTGAAAATGAAGAAAACAATGAAAAAAATGATCGCATTGCTGGCCGCTGTTGCCATGCTTTTCTCTTTGGCAGCGTGCGGCGGTGAAGCAGGCAAAACAGACGCATCCGTGATGCAGGGCATCTTTGACAAGCTGACGGCAAACGCGGACTATGCTGAATGGAAGTCCGGCTTCAGCGCTACAACGTTTGAAGAAAAGCTGGACGGCGACAGCATCGTCTGCTCCGCAGCGGGCGAGGAG
>JAFSYM010000040.1 GCA_017450005.1 Clostridia bacterium | reverse complement strand
GACGCGGCGATCCGTAACCCCGGCAGTGCATAAATGAACAAGAAGGAGAACGGATTGCCGCGCGCCATAAAGGCGCTCGCAATGACAAACAAGGGGACGTTTTCTTATCCCACAAAAATCCGTGAAGAGGGAAAAGAAAAGCAGGGCCGCACCCGTGAATGGGAATGCGGCCCTGCTTTTACACAAATCTCAGCCGATGCGCTTGCCGTTTTTCAGCTTGACCTTGCCCAGCAGCGGCACCTTGGCAAAGCCCGTACATACATCGCCGTCAAATGTGAGGCTGATGGGCATCTGCTTGCCGGAAAGCAGGGGGGTGGTCACAACAGCTGTGAGCGTATCGCCGTCTTCCGTGATGTCGGACACATGGTACTCGGGCATCTTCATGCCGGGCACTTCCGCCGTCAGGCTGTATGCGCCGTTTTCGTCCGCGATCGTCAGGATCGCATCGCCGCGAAACATCATTGTGTCGATGCTCACCGACCATTTACCGATACCGATCATAGTCAAATCTCCTTTTCTGTACTTACTATTGTATACACAATGTAGCATGTTTTTATGCGCCGGTATTGTATAAATTATAGGTTTATGGTAGAATGCATACAAAGGAAGTGAGAAAACATGCCGAACCGAACCGCTGACGAGCAGGTACGCCTGATCCGCGAATACGTGCAGCAGCATCTGACCGAGCGCATCAGCGTGCGCAGCATTGCCCGCTCGCTCGGGCGCAATGCGAGCTATCTGAACACGTTCTATACCGAACAGACGGGCGAGTGCATCACGGCTTATATCCGCCGCTGCAAGGTGCGCCGCGCCGAGAGGCTGCTGCGTGAGACAGATCGTTCGCTCGCGGAAATCTGCGCGTCTCTCGGCTTTTTTGACCAGAGCCACTTCAGCCGCGCATTCAAAGCGCAAACGGGCATGACGCCCGGCGCGTATCGCAAAATGTGAAAAACACTCCATTTTCTGTCGAAGTATTGACTTTGACACAAAAAAAGTATATAGTTATATTAAATATAGTATAGTTATATTTGTATGTCTGTGCTTGGTTCTGTACTTTCCATTTCAGAATAATATTGGAGGGCTAACCGTGAAAAAGATTGCGGCGAATCTGGGTATGATCGCGCGTCAGGGTGTATTGATTCTGGCGGATATTCTGCTGATCAATCTCAGCTTCTTCCTTACGATACTGCTCGCGCAGAAGGATAATCTTCAGGCATTTGTGCCGATGCTGATCGGGCGTGCGATTCCCGTTACGGCGCTGTTTATCCTGATCTATACGGCGTTCGGTCTGTACAGCAGCATCTGGAAATACGCAGGCATGCAGGATCTGATGCGCTGCTGCGCCGCCGGCGTGGTCGGCGGGCTGCTGGGCGTGTCTGTGGACAAAATCGGCGAGCATTTCAGCCTCTTCCACATGGGCAATTTCGATGCGTCGTTTTATGTCAGCAGCACGCTGATGATTATTGCGCTGTGCGGCGGATTCCGGATGCTCTACCGCGCGAGCCGCTATTTTTACCACACCAGCATCGCGGTGCGCCGCGGCCGCAGACAGCAGAAACGCATTATGCTCGTCGGCGCGGGCGACATGGGTATGATTATTGTGCGCGAGCTGGAGGCGAACGAGTACCGGCTCGGGCGCCCCGTCGTCATTGTCGACGACAACCCCGCCAAGCAGGGCAAGCGCTTTTTCGGCATTCCCGTGCGCGGCGGTACGGACAGGATTCCCGAAATCGCCCAGCGGTACGAGGTGGACGAGATTATTTTCTGCATTCCTTCCGTTTCCGTGCAGCGGCAGACGGAAATAATGAACATCGCCATGCAGACCGGCTGCGTGCTGAAAAAATGCCCGACGCTTGTGGAGATGAACGACGGCTCCAACGTCCAGAAGATCCAAAATGTGGAGATTACCGACCTGCTGCCGCGTCCGGAGGTTGACCTGAACATCGAGCAGTGCAAGTATCTGACCGGCAAGACGGTGCTTGTGACGGGCGTCGGTTCGATCGGCAGCGAGATCTGCCGTCAGGTTGCCAAGCACAAGCCGCTCCGGATGGTGCTGGTTGACAACTACGAGAACAACGCGTTCTCGCTCTATCATGAACTCAAGCGTATCTACAAGGATCAGTTCCCGATCCATATCCGCATCGGTTCGGTGCAGGATATCGGCCGGCTGCGCGAAATCTTCGAGGAGTTCCATCCCGACATCGTCTTCCATGCCGCGGCGCACAAGCACGTGCCGCTGATGGAAAACAGCCCCTGCGAAGCGGTCAAGAACAATATTTTCGGCACATTCAACACAGCCAAGGTCGCGGTGGAAAACAAGGTCAAGAAATTTGTCATCCTGTCCACCGATAAGGCAGTTAATCCCGCCAATGTCATGGGCGCGACCAAGCGCGTGACGGAGATGATCGTGCAGTATTTCGACCGCCATTCTCCCCAGACGCAGTTCGCGGCTGTGCGTTTCGGCAATGTGCTCGGCTCCAACGGCAGCGTGATCCCGATCTTTAAAAAGCAGATCGAGTGCGGCGGCCCCGTGACGGTAACCGATCCGGAGATCACGCGCTACTTTATGACGATACCCGAAGCGGCGCAGCTCGTGATTCAGGCCGGCAGTCTGTCCAAGGGCGGCGAGGTCTTTGTGCTGGATATGGGCGAGCCGGTGCGCATCCTTGATCTTGCCGAGAATATCATCAAACTGTCCGGCTATGTGCCGTACAAGGATATCGACATCGTGTTCACAGGCCTTCGCCCCGGTGAAAAACTGTATGAAGAGCTGACGCTGGATGAAGAAATGGCCGGACGCAAAAAGACGGCGAACAACAAGATCTTTGTCACGCCGCCGCTCGACTTCTCCGACCAGAAGCTGGAGCAGTCGCTCAAGGCGCTGCGTCACGCGAAGCCGGATAACGTGCGCGAACTGCTGCAGAAGGTCGTGCCGAATTACCACGAGAATCCCGACGCCCCCTCCGTAGAATAAACAAAAGATCTCCGAAAAGGGGGACTGAACAATGGAACCCGTTCGGGTTTTGCATGTACTGCATTCTATGAACTGCGGCGGCGCGGAGACGCTGCTGATGCACCTGTACCGGCATATGGATCGGGAACGGGTTCAGTTTGATTTTCTCGTCAATGTGTTCGACGAGATGTTTTATGAAAAAGAAATCGAGTCGCTCGGCGGCAGGATCTGGCGCATGCCGTTCCTGACCAAAACCACGCCGATCGGCTATGTGATCGAACTGCAGAGATTTTTCAAAGCGCATCCGTATCGCATTGTGCATTCACATCTGGAGACGACGACGGGGCTGATCCTCGGCGCGGCCAAACGCGCGGGCGTGCCGGTGCGTATAGCGCACAGTCACAATTCCCGGTTTACGCGTACAGGGATTTCCGCATTGCCGGAGAATGCGTTCAAGTCGTTCTGTCGTATGCGTATCGTGCCGAACGCGACAAAGCTGTTCGGCTGTTCGGAGATGGCGAATGACTGGCTGTACGGTAAACATGCGCACGAGAGTGAGCTGCTTAAAAACGGGATCGATGTGTGTGCATGTGCATTTGATTCCGACGTGCGTGCGGAAATGCGCCGCCTGTTTCAATTGGGCAATATGCAGACGTTCGGTCATGTCGGACGTTTCAACGATCAAAAGAACCATGCGTTTTTGATCGAAGCATTTGCTGCGTATCACCGTGTGCAGCCGGACAGCCGTCTTCTGCTTGTGGGCGACGGCGTGCTGCGCGGACAGACCGAACGGCAGGTACAGAATGCCGGTCTCGGGGAGGCAGTGGTGTTCCTCGGACTGCGCGGCGATGTCCCGCGTCTGCTGCAGGCAATGGATTGCTTTCTGCTTCCGTCCAAATTTGAGGGACTGCCGCTGGTGCTTGTCGAAGCGCAGGCAGCCGGACTGCCGTGTATGGCCGCCGATACCGTCTCGCCGATGGCCGATCTCGGTACGGGCGCGTTCCGCTTTTTACCGCTGCAGGTCGAAGCGTGGGCTGATGCCATGGCGCATGTTGAAACGCCGGATCGGACAAGGGGTGCGCAGATTGTGCGCACAAACGGCTATGACTGCCGCGAAAACGCGCAGCATTTGCAGTCGTTTTATCTGCAAAGCATCCGGATGTAACAGTTTTTGCAAATCAAAATTGATCAGAGGGGAGTGCCGGTATGCCGCTGTTAACGGTATTTACGCCGACCTATAACCGTGCTTACACGCTGCCGCAGTGCTACGAATCCATGCGCCGGCAGACGTGCAAGGATTTTGTCTGGCTTGTGGTGGACGACGGCTCCACAGACAACACGCGTGAACTGGTCGAGAGCTGGATGCGCGAGGACAACGGCTTTGTGCTGCGGTATGTGTGGCAGGAGAATCAGGGCATGCACGGCGCACACAATCTGGCGTATGCGACGATTGACACCGAGATCAACACATGCATCGACTCCGACGACTTTATGCCGGACGACGCTGTGGAAAAGATTCTGCGCTTCTGGGAGACATGCCGGGACGACCAGACCATTTCCGGTATCCTTGCGCTGGACGTCGACAAGCAGGGCAATGTGATCGGCGATGCGTTTCCGGATGGACTTGATCGTGTGACCGGATATGAAATCTATCACAAATACGGTCTCAAGGGTGATAAAAAATACATCCTGCGCACGGAACTGACGCGGCTGTATCCGTATCCTGTTTTTCCGGGCGAAAAATACGTGGGGCTGGCAAGCAAGTATCTGCTGCTGGACAAGGAATACAAGCTGCGGCTGCTGAACGAGCCGGTCTGTATCGTCGAGTACCTGCCCGACGGTTCGTCGAAAAACATGATCCGGCAGTATTTCCGCAATCCGCGCGGTTTTGCCTATTACCGCGTACTTTGCATGCAGCTTCCGTTCGCGTCGTTTTCTTTCCGGCTGCGCAACGCGGTGCATTACGTCAGCGAATGCCTGATTGCACGTAACCGCCGCTGGCTGCACGACAGTCCCTGCAAAGGTATCACACTGCTTGCCGCGCCGGCAGGCTTCCTGTTGTGGTGTTACCTGCTGCGGGAATACCGCAGAAAAACGTAATGCGGGATTGATTACGCAGAAAAAACAGTTTTATCATCAGAAATCATCAGAAAAGGATAGTCGCATGATTTTTTGGAATCATTACATGGCATGGTTCTCCGCCGTGGTGATCGTCAGTTTTTTGGCGGCGCTGCTCGCGCGTATGAGCTTTATGCACCGGCCGAACGGTCTGCGGACGGATCCATTGCCGAATCCGCTGGGCTTTATAATCCCGGCGGTCATATTCAGTGTTTTTTCCGGTTTGCGCAATTCGGTCGGAGACACGCATCAGTATATTGATATCTACCAGAGACTCGACGTCGAACACATGGAGCCCCTGCGGTTTCGTTTTGCCGCGAATACTTTTTTCAATTATATGGAGTACCGACTCCGCTTGCAGACAGATGATTATCTGCCGCTGATTATGATCACTGCAGTGGCCGGCATTGTGCCTGCTATCTTTATTCTGTATAAGTATGCCGCACCGTACGAAATGGGTATTTTGCTCTTCGTTCTGACGGGATACTACACGTGGTCCATGAACGGTATCCGGCAGTACATGGCGGCCGCGGTTTTGCTGCTTGCTACGAAATATTTATTTTCTGAGAAAAAAACGGACTTTCTGAAATACCTTGTCTTCGTACTCTTCGCGTGGACAATCCACTCGTCGGCTTTGATCATGATACCGATCTTTTTTATTGTCAAACGCCCGGCATGGCGTCCGATGATGTTTTTGCTGTTGGGCGGGACTATCGTTGCGACGCTGCTGTTCGACCGCTTTCTTCCGTCGTTCCTGAACGCGGTCGAAGACTCGGATTATGCCTTGTATGCGCATAACGGTTGGTTTACCAATGGCGTAGAGCAGGGCTCGAGTTTCATCCGCATTCTGGTGCTGTTTGTGCCGCTGGTTCTGGCATTTCTCTGGCACGAACAGATCGAAGCGGTTATGGGAAGAAAGTGGGATATTCTGGTCAATCTGAGTATCTTCAACCTGATGTTTTATATTCTGTCGCTCTACAATTGGCTGTTCGCGCGCCTGGCGATCTACACGAGTTTGTACGATGTGATTATGATGACGCATCTTCTCTCCAAAGGTCAGAGCCGTGAGAACAGCCGCTATCTGAACGCTGCGGCAATTGGATTGTATGTCATTTATTTCTACAATCTGCGGGATTCGATTATCGGTTACCAAAGCCGTTTCTTTTAATGGGATAAACTCTGTCGTCAGGATGAAAGAAGAGGGGATTGCATGATTCCGAAAACGATTCATTACTGTTGGTTCGGCCGGGGCGAGAAGCCGAAGCTGGTGCAAAAGTGCATCGAGTCGTGGAAAAAACATCTGCCGGACTACACGTTCGTCGAATGGAATGAAGACAATTTCGATATTCAGCAGAATACGTTTGTACGCCAGGCGTATGCGCACCGCAACTTTGCGTTCGTCAGCGACTATGTGCGTGCCAAGGCGTTGTACAGCCGGGGCGGTATTTATCTGGACACGGATGTGGAGGTACTCGGCTCGTTCGAACCGTTTCTGCAGCACCGTTTTTTTGCGGGATTCGAGGAAAAGAATTTCGTCGGTACCTGCGTGATGGGCGCCGAAGCGGGGTGCGAGGTGCTCGAACAGTATATCGCGCATTATGATACGGCTGTTTACGAGCGGCCCGACGGTTCGCTTTACAGCGATACGAACGTCCTTCTGCTCACGCGTCTGTATGAGCAGATGGGATTTGTCCGCGACAATACGTTCCAGGAAAAGGACGGGATTGCCGTCTATCCGCGCACGTATTTCAGCCCTTACGACTATATTAACTCCGTCAGTTATATCACCGAAGACAGCCGTGCGATTCATCACTTCGCGCAGCTCTGGCTGCCGCGGCATGTACGGATGAAGACCATGCTTAAGCGCACGATTGTCCACCTGATCGGCGGCGAACGGCTTCGCAAAATACTGAGGCGATAAAATGAGGAAGAAAAAAATCCTGATTACGGCGCACAGCATGGAGATCGGCGGAATCGAACGCAGTCTTGTGGGGCTGCTGGACGTGATCGACTACGAGCGGTACGATGTGGATTTGCTGCTGTTCTCGCGCAAGGGCGAGCTGCTGCCTTTTGTCAATGAGCGGTGCACGGTTCTGCCGCAGATTGCGCAGTGTGCCACGATGCTCGAACCGATCCGGGATGTGCTTCTGCACGGGCATGTGCTGCTCGCGTCGGCCAGGCTGCTCTCGCGCGCCCGGATGCATTTCAAATATAAAGCGGTCTCCGATTCACAAAGGGCGGACGCCATGGGGTATGCGCTGCTGCAGTCCCATTGGGATGCGTCCGTGCGGTTTATGCCGCCGCTGCGCGGCGAGTATGACGCGGCGATCAGTTTTATGTGGCCGCACCATTACGTGGCGCAGAAGGTGCAGGCAAAGAAAAAGTTCGCGTGGATTCATACGGATTTCACGATGATGGATATGGACAAAGAGAAGGATGCGCGCATCTGGTCGCAGTTTGACCGGATCGCGGCGGTATCCGACGAGTGCGGCGCGGCGTTTTTACAGGTTTATCCGCAGTTCCGGGACAAGCTTGTTACGATCGAAAACATACTGCCGCAATCATTCGTGCGAAAGAGCGCCGCGGAATTCGAGCCGCAGGAGATGCAGGGTGAAGGGTACCGTCTGCTTTCTGTCGGCCGGTTCTGCTTCGCAAAGGCATTTGACCGTGCGGCGAAGGTGAGCCGGATATTGAAGGATCGCGGTGTGCCGTTCTGCTGGTACATTGTCGGCTACGGCGGCGGCGAGGCGCAGCTTCGCGCGCAGATTGCCGACAGCGGCGTGGAGGACTGCTTTGTGCTGCTGGGCAAAAAGAGCAATCCGTACCCGTATATGGCTGCGTGCGATCTGTATTTGCAGCCCTCCCGGTATGAGGGCAAGGCCGTGACGGTGCGCGAGGCGCAGATGCTCGCCCGTCCGGTGCTGATTACCGATTTCAAAACGGCGCGCAGTCAGGTGCGCGACGGCTTCGACGCCGTGATTGCCCCGCAGGACGAAACCGCGCTTGCCGACGCGATCGAATCGCTGCTGCGCGACGAAGACCTGCGAAAAACGCTGAGCGAGAACACAAAGACGGCCGACTACAGCAACACGGCAGAGATTGAAAAGATTTACAGTTTGATTGAAGAATAAGGACGCCGACAGCAAGAACGAAGATTTTGTCTTCGGGAAAGGGTACGCAATGACGGATACGGCGGTATCGCTCATCATTCCGGTTTATAACGCCGCGGAATATTTGCAGCAGTGTCTGGATTCCGTGACGGCGCAGACGTTGTTTTCGCGCATGCAGGTGCTGCTGATCGACGACGGTTCAACGGATGCGTCGCCGGAAATCTGCGACGTTTACGCGCAAAAATATGCCAATATTTATGTGACGCACCGCCGCAATGCCGGCGTCAGCGCCGCGCGCAACGCAGGGATCGAGCTGGCTGTGGGCAAATACGCAGCCTTTGCGGATGCGGACGATTTGCTGCTGCCGGATATGATCGAATGTCTGCTGGAGGCGGCGGAGCGTACCGGCGCGCAGATGACGTTCTGTGACTACACGATTGAATCCGCATACGGCGAGGAGACGCAGAGATTCCCCTTTCCGAAGAACGAAGCGTTCGGACGGGACGCTGTAGTGCGGTATATGATGGATAAAGAAAACTTCAATACATTGTGCGATAAGCTGCTGCTGCTGGAGCCGATCCGCACCCATATGATGCGGCTGACGGTCGGGCGCAAATTCGGCGAGGATCGGGAGTTTGTGCTCCGTTACCTGCAAATCTGCGACACGCTGGTTTATGTGCCGAATGCAGCATATTTTTACCGCTATGTACCCACGAGCGCTATCCACCGGAAGAAGCGGGAATACGCGACTGCGCTGAGTACGCAGTTTTTGTCCGATCAGGCGCAATTTGCCCGGCTGGGTGTACAGGCGGATGATTTTCTCGCCGGCAGTGCGGTTTGCTTCTGCCGCCGCATCGAGGCCACGATCTCTGCGCTTTGCCAAGCGTATCGGGGCTTTGCGCGGCTTCGGAAGCTGCGTGTATTTTTTGCGGATGACGCGGTGCATGATATACTGAATCAACTCATGCCGTTTGCACGCGGCGGATTGAACCGCTATACACGCGTGCTGCTGCGATGCATGCAGCTTCGTCTGGCGTTTGCGGCGCGGCTGTGGATGCGCGCGGTCGAGGGACGGGTATGGCTGTTTGAGCGTCTGCACGGAAAGAAACAAGTGTGAAGCGCATCGCAACAAAGCGACGGGCGCTTTACTGTGAGGACTGAATATGACGATTGCCGTAATTCTTTTATCTGTTTTTGCGCTGTGCGTGATGGCTGCGGCGCTTGTGGATATTGTGCCCGCCGTGCGCACATGGCTCTCGCGCATCGGGATCGGTTCACTGGCGCAGGATCAGGCGCAGAGCCGGATGCGTGCCGTCGCGCTGCGCTGGCTGCGTAAAATGCCGGCCGTACCGGTCAGCGACCAGACGCGGTTCACGCTGCCGGAGCGTCTGCGCGGCACATATAAAAACCGAACCCTGCAGTCATGGCAGCAGGGGGCGCTGCTGCTCGGTGTGCAGCAAGCGGGACAGACCGCCGCTGTGCAGGCGGCGCAGCAGTCGATTCTGACGCCGGACGGCCGCTGGAAGCAGCCGGTTGACCGGCCGGATATCGCACTGCTGGCGTATGCGCTGCTGTGCGGCGCTGAAGATACGCAGAAAGTGCGCCCTGCCATGGACGCGGTTTATTCTTTCCTGAAAGAGCAGGCAGGGGACGGCACTGTCCCGTATACCCCTCGTGCGCCGGCTCTTCGGTTTGTGGACACAGTCGGGATGGTCTGCCCGTTTTTGTCACTTTATGCACAGACGTATCATGTCCCGCAGGCGGCGCAGATTGCCGTGCGGCAGCTTGAAGAATACACGCGTCTGGGTCTGCATCCGGCGACGGGACTTCCCGCGCATGCCGTGCGTGTGCCGGAAGGCGTGCCGTTGGGGATTTACGGCTGGGGACGCGGCTGCGGCTGGTACGCGCTGGCGCTCTCGGAGATGCTGCGCTGCAGCATGGATGTGCTGCCTGCCGCGCAGCGTTTTGCCAAGTCGATTCTGCCCCTGCAGCAGCCGGACGGCGCATGGAGCCGGCAACTGTACGCTGAGACGGGCGTCGAGAGCACAGCCACCGCGATGCTCGGACATCTGATGGCGGTGCTGTATACGCAGACACACGAGGAAGTTTATTTGACGTCTGCACGCAAAGCGGCGCAGTTTTTATACACAGCCACGCGCAAAAACGGCGAGGTCGACTGGGCGCAGGGCGATACAAAAGGAATCGGCTTTTACTCCGCGCGCTTTACGAGTGCGCCGGCGGCGCAGGGCTTTGCGCTGCTGCTGACAGAGGAGCTGGACGCATGAAGAAAAAGCTGTTGTTTGTGCATCCCACGATGCAGTTCGGCGGTGCGGAGAAGAGTCTGCAAACGCTGCTGTGCATGATTGATTATGACCGCTATGACGTCGACCTTTGTCTGCTGCGGCCGGAGGGCGAGCTGCTCGGGCTGCTGCCCGATCAGGTACATGTGCTGCCGATGCAGGAGACCGCGCGTATTTTTTACATGCCGCTGTCATCATCCTGCCTGCAGCTTTTGCGGCGCGGCAAGCTGTCGATGTGCGCGCAGCGTATTCTGTTTTCCGCCGCGGTGCGCGGTGATCTGCCGATCCGCATGCGCGAGCAGCGCGGCTGGAAGCATCAAAAACGCGCCTATGCGCCATTGCAGCAGGAATACGATGCGGCTGTGGCGTATATGGAAGGCAGCCCGATCTATTTCTGCGCCGATCTCGTGCGGGCAAAGCGTAAAATTGCGCTCATTCACAGCGACTACCGCCGGCTTGAGATGAACAGGGATTTCGACAGCGCTTATTTTGCACAGTTTGATGTGCTCGCCGGCGTATCCGACGCATGCGCCGATGTGCTGCGCGCGTGTTTTCCGGAGCATGGGGACAAGATTCGTGTGCTGGAAAACCTCATTTCGCCCTCCGTGCTGCGTGAACGCAGCAGCGAGCCGGTGGACTTTGACGCGGGATATAGGGGGCTTCGCGTGCTGACGATGGGACGGCTGGACGATCCGAAGGGGATCGACATAGCCGTTGATGTGTGCGTCGCGCTGAAAGACTGCTGCGACTTTCGCTGGTATGTGCTCGGCGACGGTCCGCAGCGCGAAATGCTGACGGACAAAATTGCCGCAGCCGGTTTACAGGATCGCTTCTTCCTGCTCGGCGCAAAGCTCAATCCCTATCCCTATCTTGCGCAGTGCGACGTCTATGTGCAGCCCTCGCGCTTTGAGGGCAAATCCATCGCGATCGAGGAAGCCAAGTGCTTTGCAAAACCGATCGTGACGACGGCGTTTACTACCGTGCGCAACCAGATTGAGGACGGCGTGACCGGCAGTATCGCGCAGATCGACGCGGCGGATATCGCCGAAAAACTGCGCGCATTGCTGACCGATCCCGCGCTGCGGCAAAAGTATGCCGACGCACTGCAGGGCTTTGCGGGCAATACGCAGGAGCTGGAGAAATGGGAAAACATCTGGCAGGGATACGAATCTGTGTGTTAAGACGAAAATGATATTGCATTCTATAGGCTCTTTATGTTATACTATATACTCGAAAAAATGGGAGGTATTCTATGATTGATCTGCACTCCCACGTTTTGTTTGATATCGACGACGGCCCGGAGACGCTGTACGAATCCATGCGGCTGTGCGAAATGGGTGTGGAATACGGCATCGACCGCATTGCGGCGACGTCCCATCTGTATCACCCGGATGAAATCGCAACGTTTTTGCGCCGGCGCAATGACCGTGTTCTGCGTCTGCGCGAGGAAATCTCGCGGCGGGGATTGCCGCTGCGAATCTATGCCGGCGCAGAGGTCTTTGTGGACGACTCGATTTTTCAGGCACAGCATCTCGAAAAAGTCACGCTCAACGGCAGCCGCTATCTGCTGATCGAATTTGAGTTCCACGGCTTGAGTGCGCGTCGTCTGATCCGATACGTGGACACGGTTTTTGAGATGGGACTGGTGCCCATCATCGCGCACCCGGAGCGATACAGCTTTCTGCAGCAGGATTTTGCGCTTGCGCAGTTTCTGGCGGAACGCGGCGCGTATTTTCAGATCAACGCAGATTCCCTTGCGGGGCTGACAGGCTTTGAAGAATTCGATCTCGCTTACAGGATGGTGCGCCACCGCACCGCGAGCTTCATCGCTACGGACGCGCATTCGCACCTCGCCCGCGGCAACGATCTGCTGCGTATGATCCGCAGCTTTCCACCGGATATTTCACGCGAAACTTTGGACTATATGCTCTATACTGCCCCGTCCTGTGTGCTTTCGGACAAGGAGATTCCGCCCGTCCGGCGCAGTGAGCACAGACATGACGGACAGCGCTTTTGAAAGAAGGAGATACCATGCAAGACAGAATGGAATTACAGACCAGCTACAGCGGTAACGCAGGCGCGGGCGCCAGTGCGCCGCCTTCTTCCCTGGCGGCAAATATGCTGGTCAATCTGGACATCGGCCGCTATGTGCGGCTGCTGCTGCGCAGACTCTGGGCGATCGTGCTTGTCGGCGTGATTATCAGCGCATGTGCTTTTTTGTACACCAAGGCGACGTATGTCAAGGTGTATTCGACCAAGACAACGCTGGCCTTTACGACCAAAACGTATATCACGACTACGGATAACGACGGCAACATCATCAGCATCAAAGAGCAGATCAAGCACTACAACCGCTCGGATGCGTCGCTGTATCAGCACTATCTGCAAACGGACGACATGATGGATCAGATTGCGGCGGATCTGGGCGGCGAGTACAGTGCCAACACGATCCGCAACGCCGTCAAGCTGACGCCGACGGACGAGCCCGGTATTTTTAACATCACGGTTACAAGCTCCAGCAAGGATCTGTGCGCCAACGCAATCGTGATCATCATCAACGAGTATCCCGAGTACCTGCAGCAGTTCGACAACACCATCGGCATCAAGGTCATGATCCGTCCCACTGCGCCCACGGTCACCAACGCCGACGTGGCCACGCGCAATGCGCTGATCGGTTTTGCGTTCGGTGCCATTCTGGTTTCCGCGATTGTCATCGTGATTGACCTGCTGAGCAAGACGGTCAAAAACGCCGACGACGCGCGCAACAAGATCAATGCGCGCTATCTCGGTTCCGTGCCGACCGTGGAGATTTCGCAGGGCTCTATGAAGAAAAAGAAGCGGCCGAAGAACGGCGTTCTGATTACCGACGAAAGCGCGGTCACATTCAACTTCGTTGAAAGCTTCAAGGCAATCCGTACCAAGCTCGAAACGCTTGCGTCCGATAAGGGCAGCAAGGTTTTCGCCATCACGAGTACGTTTGAGGACGAAGGTAAAACGACCGTCTCGACCAACATTGCCTGTGCGCTCGCGCAGAAGGGCAAGTCCGTGCTGCTGGTGGACTGCGACTTGCGTAAGCCTGCCGTGATGAATACGGTCGGCGTCAAGGACGACAAGCAGGTCGGTATGATCCCGATCATCCGCGGCAAATCCACCTATATGGACTCGATCAAATTCATCAAATCGCAGGGCATTTTCGTGCTGCCGACCGGCGGTGTGACGACCAAATCCACCGAGATTCTCGACTCGCAAAAGGTCAAGGACGTCTTTGAGCAGGCACGCGCGGAGTTCGATTTTATCATCGTCGATACGCCGCCTACGCATGTTGTGACCGACAGTCTGGTGCTCGGCGATATCATCGACGAGATCATCTTCGTTTCGCGCAACGACTATGCCAAGATCAACGACATCAACGATACGCTCGGCGAGATCTATGCTGCCGACATCGATGTGGCCGGCTTCGTACTGACGATGACCGAAGACAGCGGTTCCAACAAGTACTACCGCCGCAAGGGTTACCGCTACAGAAGATACTACAGCCGCTACGGCTCCGGCCGCTACGGTCACGGTCGCTATGGCTACGGCAGCGGTTACGGCAGCGGTTATGGCTACGGCGGCTATGGTTACGGCGGCTATGGTTACGGCGGCTACGGATATGGTAACGGCTACGGCTACGGCAACGGTTACGGTTACGGCAGCGGCTACGGCTACGGCAGCAGCGGCGGCGGTTACGGTTACGGCTACGGCGGCAGCAGCGGCGGTGGTTACGGCTACGGCAGCAGCGGCGGCGGCTACGGTTACGGCGGCTACGGCTACGGCGGCAAGCACCGCCATGAGGAGATCGCCCATGATGACGAAGAGCTTCTGCGTCAGATCGAAAACAGTACCGGTCGTGACAGCGCGCCCGAAGGCAGTTCCGGCGCCGCGCCGGACGACGGCAAAGGCAATGCGGGCGGCAAAGACAATGCCGGCGGCAAAGGCAGCGCAGGCGGCAAAAAAGGAGCGAAGAAGTGAGCGAAGTAGTGGCACCGAAGCTGGCCGTACTGATTGACTCGGACAACGTTTCGTATACGTACGTCAAGCCTATGCTGGAAGAGATTGCGCGCTACGGTACGCCCACCATCAAGCGTATCTACGGCGACTGGACACAGCCGGAGTCTGCCGGCTGGAAAAACGTCCTGCTCGAAAACGCGATCACGCCCATCCAGCAATACCGCTATACCAGCGGCAAAAACTGCACGGACTCCACCCTGATTATTGACGCGATGGATATCCTCTACACCGAGCGTGTGAGCGGATTCTGCATCGTTTCGAGCGACAGCGACTTTACACGCCTTGCCACGCGTCTGCGCGAGGCGGGGATGATGGTGATCGGTATCGGCGAGGAAAAAACGCCGTCGCCTTTCATCGCTGCATGCGACCGGTTTATCTTTCTGGAGATCATCGCACCCAAGAGTGAACCGGAGGAAGAAAAGCGCAAGCCCGAACCGCAGCAGCTTCGCCGGCGCAAGGTGCCCAAGGAGATCCGGCAGCTTGTGCGCAGCTCCGTCAACGACGTGGCGGACGAGGATGGCTGGGCGTTTCTGGGCGACGTGGGCAATATGATCCTGCGCAAATATCCCGCCTTCGACAGCCGCGCATGGGGCTACAGCAAGCTGACCAGCTTTATCAAGGCGCTGGGCATGTTCGAGATCGACAAGCGCGACACGTCCAACCGCGGCATCAAGCACATCTATATCCGCGACGTCAACTTCAGCCAGTCCGACAGCAAGGAAAACTGAAAGAATCCGATTCCGCATCTCTTCCGCAGGAAGGGGTGCGGCTTTTTCTACCCTCTTCACGGAATTATGTGGGATAAGTAAACGTCCCCTTGTTTGTCATTGCGAGCGCCTTTATGGCGCGCGGCAATCCGTTCTCTTTCTTGTTCACTTATGTACTTCCGGGGTTACGGATCGCCGCGCTTAGTGTTGACCGGTCAGAAACATAAGAACCTGACCCCAAGGCGAAATCAAAGATTTCGGGCGGGTGCCCCAGAACCTTGCTACTCGCTACGCTCGTATAGTGTCGTCTCACTCGCTTGGAGACTCCCCGCAGTGCGGGGAGATGTCACCGCAGGTGACAGAGGGGACGGCCTCCGTCAGAGGCGCTTCGTGATACTCCCTGTTTCTTCCTGCGCAGCCGCCTGCTGCACCCGCCACCGGCGGCGCAGGCATCTGCGCCTCGCGATGACACCGCTTTTTATCGATATCTGACCATCCCACAAAAATCCGTGATGAACCTTTTTCTTTGCGCGTCACGTTTTCCGCGCAGTGTCAAGAGAATAGATTGCAGAAAAGGACGTGCTCTGCCCGTTCCCATTTTGATTGGAGTGCGGGGCATTTTAGACCCGCCCTTTTGCTATCAGCTATCAGCCATCCGCCATCAGCCATCAGCTATCCGCTGTCTTCAGCAATATCGCTTTTCCATTCTGCACGTTTTCCGTGAAGAATCTGTATTTACATCCATGCGCATTTGTGATATATTTATATTCAAAGAAGGAAAGGGGGACGGGAAAATGACGGATGATTCAAACAGTTTTGCGCTCGAATTCCGCCTTCGTGATCTGGATCGCGATCTGCACACGAGATTTACCGATTGCGTCTTTGTCCTTCAAAAAGTATTGTCGAATTACAAGCTCCTGTTTCCCGAATACACGGATCATTCCGAGCTTCACTCGCTCACCGTGATCGATTTCTGCAACACCCTGATCGGCAAACAGCTCGACCGGCTGAACAAGAATGAGATCTACGTTTTGCTTTGCAGCTGTTATTTTCACGATACAGGCATGGGCATCACGAAAAAAGATTATGAAGCCTTTTCCCGTGTGATTGATTTCGGAGATTATTTTGAAAAACATCCGAACGCATCCGTATCCGAACAGATACGCGATTTTCATAACGAATACTCCGGTTTGTTCATACGCAAGTACGCAGAGCTGTTTGAATTTCCGAGCCAAGCCCATCTTGAGGCGATCATCCAGATCTCAAGAGGCCACCGGAAAACAGACCTGATGGATGAAAACGTCTATCCGATAGAACTGCCGACGCCGGACGGCGAAACCATTTGTCTGCCTTACCTTGCGGCGATGATTCGTCTGGCGGACGAAATAGACGTTACTGCTGCCCGCAGCTCAAAGCTGCTGTATGATCTGGAGGCCATCACCGACGAGCATCAGCTCTTCGAGCACAAGCGGCATCGCGCAGTGCGGGATCTGATCATCGGCAGAGATTCGTTTACCCTGATGATCGACGACAGCGATCCCGTTATCAACGAAATGATCACAAGAATGGCCGATAAAATGCAGCGCACGCTCGATTCCTGCCGCGACGCTGTCAACGGTCGCACGCCTTTTGAGATTACCCAAAGCCGGATTGTTTTGTGCCCCATCTGACATGCAGAATCAGAAAACGGCCGGGTTGCGGCATCGCCGCGCCTGTGCCGCCGTTCGGAGTACAAGCGGCCGCTTTCTGTGATCTATCATTTTTTGCAGAAAAACTTGACTATATTGCAGTTTTGTACTATACTTTTTTCGCATTAGATATTTCCAAATCGAAATATCAATAGTCCGGAAAGAGGGAGTAAAAATGAGTCAGAAACTGACAAAAAAGTACGGCTTGCTGACGGCTATCGCTATGGTTGTCGGCATCGTCGTCGGAAGCGGCGTTTTCTTCAAGGCGGAGATTATTCTCAACGCGACCGGCGGCAACCTGAAGATCGGCATCCTGTCGTGGCTGATCGGCGGTCTGATCATGATCGCGTGCGCGTACGCGTTTGCGGTGCTTGCTACGCGGCATGAAAAGGTCAACGGCATTGTGGCTTATGCCGAATCCACCGTCGGCGACACCTACGGCTATATGACCGGCTGGTTTATAGCGACGATCTATGCGCCCTGCATCACGATGGCGCTCGCATGGCTGCCTGCGCGGTATACGCTGGTGCTCATTTACGGCGCGGACGCCGACATCACCGGCGGCCTGTGCATGACGCTGGCGCTGTTCTATCTGGTTGCAACGTATGCGGTATCCTGCCTGTCTCCGATTCTGGCAGGCAAACTGCAGGTGGCCGAGACGGTCATCAAGCTGGTTCCGCTGACGCTGATGGCCGTCGTGGGTACGATTTACGGCCTGACGCACGACAACGGCGTGCTGATCGAAAACTTCAGGACGGTGGTCGATCCCTCCGTTTCTCCCGCGTTCGCGGTTTTCCGCGCGGTCTGCGCCACGGCGTTCGCCTACGAGGGCTGGATTGTGGCGACCTCGATCAATGCGGAGCTGAAGAATCCCAAGCGTGATCTGCCGCGTGCGTTGATCATCGGCTCGATCGTGATTGTGGCGATCTATATCCTGTATTACATCGGCATTGCCGGCGCCGTGCCGAACGCCGAAATGATGGCGAACGGTCAGGCAGGCGCCAAAAACGCCTTTGCGCATGTGTTCGGCAAGGTGATGGGCACGGGCATCTTTGTGTTCGTCATTATTTCCTGCCTGGGCACGCTGAACGGTCTGATGATCGGCACCACGCGCAACCTCTACTCGCTCGCTTCCCGCGGCCGCGGTCCTGCGCCGCGTATGATCGGCCAGATCGACGAGCACACCAACATGCCGCCCAACTCCGCCGTACTCGGCCTGCTTCTCTGCGCGGCATGGCTGCTGTTCTTCTACTGCGCGCAGCTGAGCGGCATCGGCGAGAAGATGGGCATTTTCGCCTTCGATCCGACGGAGCTTCCGATCGTGACGCTCTATCCGCTGTACATCCCGATCTTCCTGAGCATGATGAAAAACGAAAAGGGACTCAAGCCCTTGGAACGTTTTGTCGCGCCTGCGCTGGCGATTATCGGCAGCTTGTTTATGACGGTCGCGGCGATCTATGCGCACAAGTGGACGACAGTCGGCTACATGATCATTTTCAGCGTGATTATGTCGATCGGATTCGCTTTCCGCAAAGTGAAGAAAAAAGCGTAAACGAGACGTAAAAAATTCGTTTGATTCTCCAAAAATCAGCAAATCTATTGACTTGACTCCCCCGTCTGTATTATAATGTTTCATGCAGATCGGCTTTTGCAACTGACGGTTTTGTGGGGCACCACAGGGGAGCAAAAGTTAGAAAATGTCGACCGTCTGGGCAGAGCTGCTTTGTGCAGTTCTGCCCTGTTTTTTATAATCACAAGGAGGGGGAGATTCCAATGAAAAAGGTCGGAATCATCATGGGCAGCGACAGCGACCTGCCGGTTGTGCAGAAGGCGATAGACACGCTGCTGAGCTTCGGCGTTCCGTTCGAGGTGCATGTGTACTCCGCGCACCGCACGCCTGTCGAGGCGCGGGACTTCGCTGTGTCGGCGCGGAAAAACGGCTTCGGCGTGCTCATTGCCGCCGCGGGTATGGCGGCGCATCTGGCGGGGGCGATTGCGGCGAACACGACGCTGCCTGTCATCGGCATCCCCTGCAAATCCGGCAATTTAGACGGCATTGACGCGCTCCTGTCCACAGTCCAGATGCCTTCCGGTATCCCGGTGGCGACTGTGGCGATCGGAGGCTCGGTCAATGCCGCTTTGCTTTCCATCCAGATTCTGGCGCTTGAGGATGCGGCGCTGGCCGAAAAGCTCGATGCCAAGCGCAAGGCAGACGCGCAGAAGGTTCTGGAAAAAGACGCTGCAATCAGCGCACAGTATCAATAAACAGCAACCCGTAACAAACGGACACAGGAGGGAAATATGGGCGGTTTTTTCGGCGCGGTCGGTCATCAGGACGTGATATCCGACGTGTTTTTCGGTACCGACTACCATTCGCATCTCGGCACGCGGCGCGGCGGTATGGCGGCGTATGATTCCGGGATCGGTTTGCAGCGGGATATTCATAATATTGAGAATTCTCCGTTTCGCACAAAGTTTGAGCATGTGTTTGAGGAGATGCACGGCACGTCCGCGATCGGCTGCATCAGCGACTACGATCCGCAGCCGCTGCTCATCCGCTCGAATCTGGGCACGTACGCAATCTGCATCATCGGCGTAATCAACAACGCAGACGCGCTGATCGGGCAGTATCTGTCATTCTCCGGCGGACATTTCAACGCCATGACCGGCGGCAGCATCAACTCGACGGAGCTTGTCGCCGCACTGATTAACCAGAAGAGTGATTTCGGCGAGGGCATCCGCTTTGCGCAGAAGGAGATCGACGGCACGGCGTCCATCCTGATCCTCAAATCGGACGGTACGCTGATCGCCGCGCGCGACCGTTTGGGTCGTCTGCCGGTTGTGATCGGCAAAAACGCGGACGGCTACTGCGTGACGTTTGAGGATTTCGCGTACCAGAAGCTCGGCTATGAAAAAGAGCGCGAGCTCGGTCCGGGCGAAGTCGTGGAATTGACCGCAGACAGCCTCACGCAGCTTGTCCCGCCCGGCAAGGAGATGCGTATATGCTCATTCCTTTGGAGCTACTACGGGTATCCGACCTCATCCTACGAGGGCGTGAGCGTGGAGATGATGCGCTACCGCAACGGCCGCATCATGGCGCAGCACGACAGGCAAGTCGGCAACGCCGAGGACGTCGACTACATCGGCGGCGTGCCCGATTCCGGTACGCCCCATGCAATCGGCTACTCCAATGAGAGCGGCATTCCCTTTGCCCGTGCATTCATCAAATACACGCCGACGTGGGCGCGCAGCTTCATGCCCACCAGCCAGACGCAGCGCAACAAGGTCGCCAAGATGAAGCAGATCCCCGTCCCCGAGCTGATCGAGGGCAAGAACCTGCTGTTTGTCGACGATTCGATTGTGCGCGGCACGCAGCTGCGGGAAACGGTGGAGTTCCTCTATGACAGCGGTGCCAAGGCGGTGCACATGCGTTCGGCCTGCCCGCCGATCATGTTCGGCTGCAAATACCTCAACTTCTCCCGCGCGACGAGCGATATGGAGCTGATTGCGCGGCGCACCATCACGGAGCTGGAAGGCGAGGAGGGCTTCAACCACATCGACGAATACAGCGACTACAATACCGAGCGCGGAAAGAAACTGCGCGAGGCGATTTGTAAGGATCTGCATCTGGCGTCTCTGGAATTCCAATCCCTGCAGGGGATCATCGACGCCATCGGTATCGAGCCGTGCAAGCTGTGCACCTATTGCTGGAACGGAAAGGAATAAGACTATGCATAAAGATTCAAGATCCGACGCGTACGCTGCGGCGGGCGTCGATATTACGGCGGGCTACAAGGCGGTCGAGCTGATGAAGCAGCACATCGCGCGCACGGTGACGAGCGGCGTGCTCGACGGCATCGGCGGCTTCGGCGGCCTGTTCGAGCTGGACGTGCAGGGCATGGAAAAGCCTGTGCTCGTCAGCGGCACGGACGGCGTGGGCACCAAGCTCAAGCTCGCGTTTCTGCTGGACAAGAATGACACGGTCGGTATCGACTGCGTGGCCATGTGCGTCAACGATGTGATCTGCTGCGGCGCAAAGCCGCTGTTCTTCCTGGACTACATTGCCTGCGGCAAAAATGTGCCGGAAAAGATCGCCTCGATCGTCTCCGGCGTGGCGGAGGGCTGCGTGCAGTCCGGCGCGGCGCTCATCGGCGGCGAGACGGCGGAAATGCCCGGTTTCTATCCCGTGGACGAGTACGACCTGGCGGGTTTTACCGTGGGCGTGGTCGACAAGGCGAAGATTCTCGACAACACATCCGTGCGCCCCGGTGACGTGATGCTCGCGCTGCCGTCTTCCGGCGTGCACTCCAACGGCTTTTCGCTCGTGCGCCGCGTGTTCGACGTGGAGCACAGCGACATCACCTCTCCCGTCGCCGAGCTCGGCGGCCGGTCGATCGGCGAGACGCTGCTCACGCCGACCAGAATTTACGTCAAACCCATGCTCGCCCTGTTCGATCGCGTGACAGTCAAGGCCGTCTCGCACATCACGGGCGGCGGTTTCTATGAAAATATTCCGCGCTCGCTGCCGAAGGGCTGCGGCGCAAAGATCGAAAAGAACGCTGTGCGCGTGCTGCCGATCTTCGATCTGATCGCCGAGCTCGGCGGCATTTCGGAGCGCGACATGTTCAACACGTTCAACATGGGCGTGGGTATGAGCGTTGTCGTCGCAAAGGAAGACGCCGACAAGGCGCTGGAAGTGCTGCACGAAAACGGCGAGGACGCGTACATCATCGGCGAGATCGTGCGCAGCGACACCGAGGTAGAGTTATGGTAAACGTTGCGGTACTCGTCTCCGGCGGCGGCACGAACCTGCAGGCGATTCTGGACGCGCAGGACGCCGGAAAGATCCGGTCTGCCCGCGTCACGCTGGTCGTTTCCAACAACCCGGACGCATACGCGCTCACGCGTGCGGCGAACCACAGTGTGGAAACGCTGGTGCTTCCGAAAGCGGACTATCCGACCAGAGCGCAGTTTGAAGCGGCGCTCGATGACGCGCTGAGGGCGCACGGGATCGGTCTGATTGTGCTTGCGGGATTCATGCGCATTTTGTCCGGCGACTTCACGTCGAAGTATCCCGAACGCATCCTCAACGTGCATCCCGCGCTGATTCCGTCGTTCTGCGGCGAGGGCTTTTACGGTCTGCGCGTGCATCAGGCGGCGCTTGATTACGGCGTGAAGGTGACGGGCGCGACCGTGCATTTCGTCAATGAAATACCGGACGGCGGCCGTATCGTGGCACAAAAAGCGGTCTATATCGAGGACGGCGACACGCCGGAAACCCTGCAAAAACGCGTGATGGAGCAGGCCGAATGGATTCTGCTGCCGGAAGCGATTGAAAAAGTCGCCAAAAAGATGAATTGCGCCTGCGGCGCGTGAAATGACCTTCAGTCATGAATTGCCTGCGGCATGAATTGTGCTTCGCACATTTCGGGGCCTGCGGCCGGCATTGAAAAGTGATTTGGTAAATGTAGGCGATTCAGTTTAAGTCCTCTATCAAAAAGGGTAAATCATATGACAAGCAATCAATTGGTGGTATTATCAAAAGCGTTTGCCGTTGATTTGATCAAACTGTTCGATACACTGAAAAGACGGGGAAAAGCGGCACCTATCATCAGTCAAATGCTCCGCAGCGGCACAAGTATAGGCGCAAATATCCACGAGGCAAACTATGCATCAAGTAAGGCAGACTTTGTCAATAAGTTTCAAATTGCTCTGAAAGAGTGCTATGAAACGGATTATTGGCTTGAAATCTTTCATGATGCTTTGATTATCACAGATGATGAGTATTTAGAGATGTCGGGTCAATGCAGAAAAATCCGCCGACTGCTGATCGCATCCATCAAAACGGCTAAGAGGAACATAGAATCAGATACATAAAAACCAAATAAAGTGATAGAAAAAATGTTCCGGTACTCGACAATTAAAATGGGTGCGGGCGAAGCCCGCCCTTAATGCATTGCAGTGCAATGCAATTCACGGAGCAAAGCGAGAAATCATGCGCAAAGCGCAATTCATGTCGGCGGAGCCGACAATTCATTATAAGCAAAACCCTGACCAAGAAAAATCATTTTCAAAGGAGAAGTCATATGAGCATCTACGACACACCCGCCATCGGCGAGCGGATCGCCGGCAATTCCTACGTGGGCAGAGGCATCGTCATCGGTCAGAGCGCCGACGGCAAGAAGGCAGTCTTCGCCTACTTCATCATGGGCAGAAGCGAAAACAGCCGTAACCGCGTCTTTATCCCGAACGGCAAGGAGCTGCTGATTCACCCCTTCGACGCGTCCAAGGTCAAAGACCCCTCGCTGATCATCTATTCGCCCGTGCGTCTGTGCGGCGACGCAGTCGTGGTGACCAACGGCGACCAGACCGACACGATCGTCGATTTCCTGGAAGCGGGCAAGACGTTTGAGCAGGCGCTTGATACGCGTGAGTTCGAGCCGGATGCGCCGAACTTCACGCCCCGCATCAGCGGCATCCTGTTCCCCGGCGCGGACTATACCTACAAGCTCAACATCCTCAAGAGCGCGGACGCCGAGGGTACGGCATGCAACCGCTACACATTCTCCTACAAGGCGCTGCCCGGCGTCGGTCATTTTATCCACACCTACAACCACGACGGCAATCCCATCCCGACCTTTACCGGCGAGCCGGAGCGTGTGCGCATCCCGGACGACATCGACGTGTTTGCCGACGACCTGTGGACAAATCTTGACGAGAACAACAAGATTTCGCTCATTGTGCGCTATATCGACATCGCCAGCGGCGAATACGAAGACAGACTGTTCAACAAAAACAAATAATACAAGGAGTGCGGAAACATGAAAGAATTTGAACTCAAGTACGGCTGCAACCCCAATCAGAAACCCGCGCAGATATTCATGAAGGACGGCAGCGATCTGCCGATCGAGATTCTGTCCGGCAGACCCGGCTACATCAACTTCCTCGACGCGTTCAACAGCTGGCAGCTTGTCAAGGAAATCAAAGAGAATACCGGCATGTGCGCCGCGACCTCCTTCAAGCACGTCAGCCCCACCTCCGCATCTGTCGGCACCATCCTGCCCGACACGCTCAAGAAGGCCTGTTTTGTAGACGACATCGAGGGTCTGGACGACTCGCCGCTCGCGTGCGCTTATGCGCGTGCCAGAGGCACCGACCGCATGTCCTCCTTCGGCGACTGGATCGCGCTGTCCGACGAGTGCGACGCGACGACCGCACTGCTCATCAAGCGCGAAGTATCCGACGGCATCATCGCCCCCGGCTACACACCCGAAGCGCTGGAAATCCTCAGAAGCAAGCGCAAGGGCAACTACAATATCGTCAAGATCGACAAGGACTACGTGCCTGCCGAGGTTGAGACGAAGGACGTGTTCGGCGTCACGTTCTCGCAGGGACGCAACAATTTCCGCATCGACCGCGACCTGCTCAAAAACGTTGTGACGGCCAACAAGGATCTGCCCGAATCCGCGATCCGCGACCTGATCATTTCGCTCATCACGCTCAAATACACGCAATCCAACTCCGTCTGCTACGCGGTGGACGGTCAGGCGATCGGCGTAGGCGCCGGTCAGCAGTCGCGCATCCACTGCACGCGTCTTGCCGGCAACAAGGCAGACATCTGGCATCTGCGCCAGCATGAGAAAGTGCTGAACCTGCCGTTCCTGGATACGATCGGCAGACCCGACCGCGACAACGTGATCGACGTGTACATTTCCGACAGCGACGAGGACGTGCTGGGCGAGGACGTGTGGCGTCAGTTCTTCTCCGTACGCCCCGAGCCCTTCACCAAAGAGGAGCAGAAAGCATATCTTGCCACGCTCACGGGCGTTGCGCTTGGCAGCGATGCGTTTTTCCCGTTCGGCGACAACATCGAGCGCGCCCGCAGAAGCGGCGTGTCTTACATCGCGGAACCCGGCGGCTCCATCCGCGACGACAATGTGATCGCGGCATGCGACAAGTACGGCATTGCGATGGCGTTCACCGGTATGCGTCTGTTCCATCATTGATCGAGGTAAATTCATGAATATACTCTTAGTCGGCGGCGGCGGACGCGAGCACGCGATTCTGCAAAAACTCGCCCAAAGCCCCAAAAAGCCCGTGATCTATGTGCTGCCGGGAAACGGCGGTATGGATGACCTGGCACAGTGCGTGAACGTGGGCGCAAAAGATATCGACGGCATCGTCGCGTTTGCCGAAAGTCACGCGATCGACTTTGCCGTCGTCGCGCCGGACGATCCGCTCGTACTCGGCGCGGTCGATGCGCTCGAGGCAAAGGGTATCCGCTGCTTCGGACCGCGCGCGAATGCCGCGATCATCGAGGGCAGCAAGGTGTTCTCCAAGAACCTGATGCAGAAGTACGGCATCCCGACCGCGTCATACGCCGTCTTTTCCGACATGGACGAAGCGCTCGCCTATCTCGATACGGCCGCGATCCCGACCGTCATCAAAGCGGACGGTCTTGCGCTCGGCAAGGGTGTGATTCTCGCCTATACGCGCCAGGAGGCGAAGGCCGCCGTTCGCTCCATGATGGAGGACAAAATCTTCGGCGCGTCCGGCAGCCGAGTTGTGATTGAGGAGTTTCTGGAGGGCCCAGAAGTGTCCGTTCTCAGTTTCACCGACGGCAAGACGATTGTGCCGATGGTGTCCTCGATGGATCACAAGCGCGCCAAAGACGGCGACGAGGGACTCAATACCGGCGGCATGGGCACCATCGCCCCGAATCCGTACTACACGGACGCGGTCGCCGCGCGCTGCATGCGCGAGATCTTTCTGCCGACCGTGGAAGCCATGCGCAAAGAAGGACGGCCGTTCAAAGGCTGTCTGTACTTCGGCCTGATGATTACCAAAGACGGCCCGAAGGTGATCGAATACAACTGCCGCTTCGGCGATCCCGAAACGCAGGTGGTGCTTCCGCTGCTGGAAAGCGATCTTCTCACGATCATGGAAGCGGTGGCGGACGAGCGTCTTTCGGACGTCGACGTCCGGTTCAGCGACGGCAGCGCGTGCTGCGTTGTGCTCGCATCCGACGGCTATCCGCAGAAATACGCAACCGGTTTCCCGATTACGGTTGACGCGGACTTCAACGCCGCGCTGTTCATTGCGGGCGCCAAGCGTGTCGACGGACAGCTCCTGACGGCGGGCGGCCGCGTACTGGGCGTGACGGCAACGGCGCCGACACTGCGCGAAGCGGTCGAAAAAGCGTATCAGAATGCCGCAAAGGTACATTTTGAAAACGCCTACTGCCGCATGGACATCGGCAAACGCGCGCTCAACGCGTAATCCTTTCACTTCAAACTTCCCGAAACGGAGGCACTCATGGTATACAGAGTTTTCGTAGAGAAAAAGCCGGGTCTTGACCACGAGGCAGCCGCACTGTGTGCGGATCTGCAGTCATTTCTCGGCGTGCATTCTCTGCAAAAAGTGCGTTTGCTCAACCGTTACGACGTCGAAAACATCGACCCCGCACTGTTCGAGCAAAGCAAACAAACCGTTTTTTCCGAACCGCAGCTTGACATGTGCACCGACAGTCTCGGCGACACGTCGGACTGCGTCGTATTCGCGGTGGAATATCTGCCCGGTCAGTTCGACCAGCGCGCAGACTCCGCGGCGCAGTGCATCCAGATCATCTCCCAGCTCGAGCGTCCGCTTGTGCGCACGGCGAAGGTCTACCTGCTCTACGGCGATCTGACGGACGCCGAGGTGCAGAGCATTAAAAAATACGTCATCAACCCTGTCGAGAGCCGCGAGGCTTCGCTCGAGGCGGTCGAAACGCTGCACGTTCAGTACGAAATCCCGACGTCTGTGGATGTGTGCGAAGGCTTCTGTGCACTGGACGAGGCAGGACTTGCCGCATTCGTCAAGCAGTATGCGCTTGCAATGGATACGGACGATATCCGTTTCTGCCGCGACTATTTCCGCACCGAGCAGCGCGATCCGACGATCACGGAGATCCGCATGATTGACACCTACTGGTCGGATCACTGCCGGCACACAACGTTTTTGACGACGATCGACAGCGCAACGTTTACCGACCCGCTGCTGCAAGGTGCATGGGACGACTACTGCGCCGTGCGGCAAAGACTTGGCCGCACAAAGCCGATGAATCTCATGGACGTGGCGACGATTGCCACGCGCGCACTCAAGGCCGACGGCAAGCTGCCGCGGCTGGACGAGTCCGAGGAGATCAACGCCTGCACGGTCAAGATCACGGTGGACGTCGACGGCAGCGCCGAGGAGTGGCTGCTGCTGTTCAAAAACGAAACACACAACCATCCGACGGAAATCGAACCGTTCGGCGGCGCGGCCACCTGCATCGGCGGCGCGATCCGTGACCCGCTGTCCGGCAGAAGCTACGTGTATGCCGCCATGCGTGTGACCGGCGCGGCCGATCCGCTGCGTCCGGTGGAGCAGACGCTTGAGGGCAAGCTGCCGCAGCGTAAGATTGTGACGACGGCCGCCGCAGGCTACAGCTCCTACGGCAACCAGATTGGACTTGCGACCGGACAGGTGGACGAGCTGTACCACGACGGCTACGCGGCCAAGCGCATGGAGATCGGCGCGGTCATCGCGGCGGCGCCGGCGCGCAATGTGCGGCGCGAACGTCCAGAGCCGGGCGACGTTGTGATTCTGCTGGGCGGCAGAACGGGACGCGACGGCTGCGGCGGTGCGACCGGATCGTCCAAATCGCATACATTATCCTCCTTGACGACGTGCGGCGCCGAGGTGCAGAAGGGCAACGCACCCGAGGAGCGCAAGCTCCAGCGCCTGTTCCGCAATGCTGAGGCTTCGCGTCTGATCAAGCGCTGCAACGACTTCGGCGCGGGCGGCGTATCCGTAGCCATCGGCGAGCTGGCGGACGGTCTTCTGATCGACCTGAACGCCGTGCCGAAAAAATATGACGGTCTCGACGGCACCGAGCTTGCCATCAGCGAATCGCAGGAGCGCATGGCCGTGGTTGTCGCGCCTGAGGATGCGGCACGCTTCCGCGAGATTGCCGAAACGGAAAACCTCGAATCGACAATTGTCGCCACCGTACAGGCAGAGCCGCGTCTTGTGATGACGTGGAACGGCGTCAAGGTCGTGGATATTTCACGCGAATTTCTCAATTCCAACGGCGCGGAGAAGCATATCGACATCACGCCCGCCGATCCGGCAGCGTTTGAAAAGACGGTCGGTTCGGACTTCGCCGCCGGGCTTCGCGCGCTCGCGGGCGACTTGAACATTTGCTCCAAGCGCGGTCTTTCCGAGCGTTTTGACTCCACGATCGGCCGCGGCACCGTGCTCATGCCGTTCGGCGGCAAGTACCAGCAGACGCCCATTCAGGCCATGGTGCACAAGGTTTCTGTGGAAAAAGCAAAGACCGACACCGTGTCCTATATGGCGTGGGGCTATAACCCGTATATTTCCGAAAAGAGCCCGTACCATGGCGCGTATCTCGCCGTGATCGAATCGGTCAGCAAGCTGATCGCCGCGGGCGCGAAATTCGAGGACGTGTATCTCACGTTCCAGGAATACTTTGAAAAGCCGATGCGCGACGGCAAACGCTGGGGCAAGCCGCTCTCGGCGCTGCTGGGCGCGTTCGAGGCGCAGATGCATCTGGGCATCGCGGCTATCGGCGGCAAGGACTCCATGAGCGGCACGTTCGAGCAGATCGACGTCCCGCCCACGCTCGTTTCCTTTGCGGTCACGACAGGCGACGTGCACGAAGTTGTTACGCCCGAATTTAAGGCAGCGGGACACAACGTGTGTCTGCTCTCGCCCGAGATGGACGAAAACGGTCTGCCGAAGAGCGCATCTCTGCTCGCACTGTACGAGCGTGTGACGGCGCTTATGCGCGCGGGCAAGGTCTATGCCGCGTATACGCCGACATTCGGCGGTATTGCCGAAGCGGTGCTCAAGTCCGCAATCGGCAACGGCATCGGGTTTGCGTTTGACAACGGCCTTTCCATGCAGGATATTTTCGGCTACTGCTACGGCGCGTTCCTGCTGGAGACGGACGAAGCGGTCGGCACGGTCATCGGCCGCACGACCGACGATGGCGCGATCACTTACGGCGGCGCGTCGGTTTCGCTCGATGAACTGCTGGGTACATACGAAAAGAAGCTCGAGCCGGTGTTCCCGTGTGAAGCGCAGGTCAAGAGCCGGGCGGTTGAGAATATCACCTACACTGCCGGCAGCCGCGTCAGTCCCGCGCTGCATTATGCAAAGCCGCGCGTGCTGATTCCGGTATTCCCCGGCACCAACTGCGAGTTCGATACGGCCAAAGCGCTTGCCGCTGCAGGCGCGTCGCCGGAAATTTTCGTCATCAACAACCTGATGAGCGCGGGCATCACGCAGTCCGTCGAGCAGTTTGCCAAAAAGCTCGAAGACGCGCAGATCGTCTTTATTCCCGGCGGATTCTCCGGCGGCGACGAGCCGGACGGTTCGGGCAAATTCATCACTGCGTTCTTCCGCAACGCCCGCATCAAGGACGGCGTGACGCGCCTTCTGGAACAGCGCGACGGTCTGATGTGCGGCATCTGCAACGGCTTCCAGGCGCTGGTCAAGCTCGGCCTTGTTCCGTTCGGCAAGATTATCGACACAGACGAGAGCTGCCCGACACTGACCTACAACGACATCGGCCGACATCAGTCGCGCATCGTGCACACGCGCATCGCGTCCAACAAGTCTCCGTGGCTGATGGAGACGATGCCGGGCGAGGTGTACAACGTGCCGATTTCCCACGGCGAGGGCAAGTTTATCGTATCGGATACGATGCTGCGCGAGCTTGCCGCCAATGGTCAGATCGCCACGCAGTACGTCGATCTCGACGGCAACGCGACAATGGATATCCGCTTCAATCCCAACGGTTCCATCTGCGCGATCGAGGGCATCACCAGCCCCGACGGCCGTGTGTTCGGCAAGATGGGGCACACCGAACGGTATGAGGACGGCCTGTATCAGAATGTGCCGGGTCAGTACGACATGGGTCTGTTCCGCAGCGCGGTCAGATACTACGAATAAACTTCCGATACAAACAGAAAGCGCGGGCTCGCAGCAGCGAACCCGCGTATTTTTTATGTTCCTTTTTTATTCCGCAGCTGGCTCCTCCTTGCGCTTGCGGTGAATGACAAAGCGCTGCAGCGGATACGTCCACAGGAACGACACGCTCATCACAAGGAACTTTGTGAGCATGACCGTCCAGACGTTTTCATAGCCGTGGTTCTTGATGAGCGTGGACAGAAACGCGCCGAACCAGGTGTTGAAAAACACCGTGAATACAACCATCAGCACATACAGGATTGTGGACAGCACGATATTGGCGTCGGCATGAAACGTGATTTTTCGGTTCATAATGTACGATGCGGTGTAGCCGGCAGCGGCAGAGAAAAAGTAGGCGTACATATACCCTTTGTACTGAATGCCGAGGAAGGACAGAACGGCATTGTCGGTCACAGGCATTTCGTTGAGCGAACGGAATACCACGTATTGCAGCAGCGCAAAGACTGCCATTTCCAGAATGGACGTGCTCGCACCGGTGAAGGTGAACTTGATGAATTTCCAAAGCTCCTTGTGCTTTTGGGTGAACGAATTGTTATTCTCCGCCATACAATCCTCCTGTTTTTTCTTTTTTATAACTGTACCATGTTCGCGTGTTTGTGTCAACACGGATGCAGGCTAAAACCATTTTTTCTTTTTCCCGATCCACGTCAGCGCCGCGACGATCAGCACCGACAGCGCGATCACGTACACATAGCCGTACTTCCACGCAAATTCCGGCATGGATTGGAAGTTCATGCCATACCAGCCGACGATGATGGTCAGAGGAAAGAAGATCGTGGTGAGCACGGTGAAGAACTTCATGGAGTTGTTCAGCTGCAGATCAAGCGCGGACGTATAGGCGTCCTGCAAATGCTCTGCGGTGCGGCTGAGCGAGTCGATGTCCTCGCGCAGACGCGTGATCTTGGCACAGACGTTTGTGATGCCGATCATGTTGTCCTCATCGAAGATTTCGTTTTCATTTTCCTCTACCGCTTCGGTGATGTCCAGAAGCTGGTCGTAGTAGTTGTGCGTGTGCAGCAGTGTTTTCTTGAGCTGCAGCAGCTCCAGATTGAACGTCTTGTCCGTCTGGTTGGCAAAGACCTGCTCCTCGAGCTGCACCAGACGGTATCCGGTCTTTTCGATGAAAGCGGTATCGTTCTGTATCAGCGCGTCCAGAAATGCGCTGACCAGCCGCTCGATCGAATCCTTGCCGCCCGTACCGCAGCGCTGCACAGCCGCGCGGAATTTTTCGCACGTAGAGCCGTCCCTGTCCTCAATGTCCACGACGAGCATCAGGTTGCGGCGGATATACAGCGCCACGCAGTCGTCCGCGCCGTCGGCCGATACAATGCGCAGCTCCGTGAACGTGTAGTCGTCGTACACCTCCACGCCGGAGCGGAACAGCGCGTTGGCCGATTGACATGCCTGCACGGTGGATGGCGCAAACCGCAGCGCGTCCTGCAAAGTCTGCAATGTGTCGCAGTCCACATAGCCTGCCGTCAACACGTCCTCGCGAAGCTGCTTGAAAGGTATTTCACGAATGCCGTCACGGATTTCAAAAAACATATCGTCGCCCTCTCTGTCGGATCAATAAAGATAGTATACACTGTTTGCGGAGGAATGGCAAGTACAAGATGCGGCGCGTCCGCGAGATTTCTGCACGCAAGAGAGCGGTGCAGGACGTGTGGCGCGAATCTGCGGGATGCAGCGTTTTTAAAAAACTCGTTATTTTGGACATATTATACAAAAAATAAAGTCCGGGCTGGTAAAAATAACATACTGAATCCACTTGCACAATGCAGTTATTATGTGTTAAAATACTTTGAATACCTTTATTCGGAGGCAACTGATTTATGGATTATACAATGACCAAACAGCAGGCTATGGCGCAGATCGAGGCGAAGCTCTTGCACTTTATGGGCGTGTCGCCCGAGGAAGCGTCCGACGAGCATTTTTACCGCGCGCTTGCGCTGATTCTGCGCGAGAAGATGAACAACGGCCGCAAGGAATTCGTGCGCGATTGCGACAAGGCGGGCAAGAAAAAGATCGTCTACCTGTGCATGGAGTTTCTGATGGGACGTTCACTCAAAAATACGCTGTACAATCTCAATCTGACAGATACTTTCCGCGACGCGCTTGCGGAATACGGCGTCAAGCTCGACAAGCTGTACGACTGCGAGCCGGATGCGGGCTTGGGCAACGGCGGTCTGGGTCGTCTGGCTGCGTGCTATCTCGACGGTCTGGCGACGCAGGGCTACCATGCTACAGGATACTCCATCTTGTATGAGTTTGGCATTTTCAAGCAGAAGCTGGTCGACGGCTGGCAGACGGAGCTTGCCGATTTCTGGCTGCCGGGCGGCGAGGTTTGGCTCGAAAAGCGCGACGAGATCCGCTTCCCCATCACGTTTGAGGGGCGCATCGAGGAGAGCTGGGACAACCAGTATCACCGCATCGACGTCGTGGATGCGCAGCAGGTCTTTGCGGTTCCGTACGATATGTATGTTGCGGGCAAAGACGGCCGCGGCATCAGTGTGCTGCGCCTGTGGCGCGCGGAGGCGCCCGGACTCGACATGGAAAAATTCAATCAGGGCGACTATCTGCGCGCGATGGAGCAGAACGCGATGGCCGAGGTCATCAGCAAGGTGCTCTATCCGTCCGACAATCATCCCGAGGGCAAGAGCCTGCGTCTGCGGCAGCAGTATTTCCTCGTTTCCGCATCCATTCAGGACGTGGTGGGGCGGCATCTGCGCCGCTTCGGCACGATCGACAATCTGGCGGACGAGGTCGCAATCCACATCAACGACACGCATCCTACCATGGCGATTCCGGAGCTGATGCGTATTCTGCTCGACGAGTGCGGCTACGGCTGGGACGACGCGTGGAAGATCGTCACCCGGACGTTTGCTTACACCAACCATACCGTCATGCAGGAGGCGCTCGAATGCTGGTCGGAGGATCTGGTCAAGCGCCTGTTGCCGCGTATCTATCAGATTATCAAGGAGATTGACAACCGCTATCGCGGCTTTATCTGGTCGATCAGCGGCGATGCGGACAAGGTGGAGCGCATGGCAGTCATTTCCGGCGGCGCAGTGCGCATGGCGAATCTGTGTGTTGCGGCGTGTCACAGTGTCAACGGCGTTTCCGCGCTGCACAGTGAGATTTTGAAGAATACATTGTTCCACGATTTTTATACCGTCACGCCCGAAAAGTTCAAGAACGTGACCAACGGCATTGCGTATCGACGCTGGCTGTGTCAGGCGAACCCGGAGCTGACCGCACTGATCACTGAGCTGATCGGCGAGAGGTTCATTCTGGAAGCCGACGAGCTGCTGCGTCTGCGCGATTTCGTGAACGATGCGGGTGTGCTGGAGATGCTGCGCAAGATCAAGCGGGACAACAAGGTCGCGTTCGCAAAGCGGATCGAGCGTTCGACCGGCGTCAAGCTCGATCCGGATTCCGTATTCGACGTGCAGGTCAAGCGTCTGCATGAGTACAAGCGGCAGCATCTGAACGCGTTCCAGATCATCTCGCGCTATCTCGCAATCAAGGACAATCCGAACGGCGACTTCGAGCCGCATACCTATATTTTCGCTGCGAAAGCGGCGCCGGGCTACTTCATGGCCAAAAAGATCATCTGCTTTATCTGCGCACTGGCGGAGCTGATCAACAACGATCCCGATATGCGCGGCAGACTGAAGGTTATTTTTGTTGAGGATTACAACGTCACAAAAGCGGAAGCGCTCATGCCCGCGGCCGATATCAGCGAGCAGATTTCGCTCGCCGGTACCGAGGCCAGCGGCACGGGCAATATGAAGCTGATGGTCAACGGCGCCATCACACTCGGTACGATGGACGGCGCCAACGTCGAAATCTTCGACGCGGTCGGCGCGGAAAATATTCTGATCTTCGGCATGAACGAGGACGAGGTGACGCGTCTGCAGCGCGCGGGTTATTATCCCGGCGCGTATTACCAGAACAACGCTGAGATCCGCCGCGTGGTGGATTTCATCAACGGCGGAATCTGCGGCAAGCAGTTCCCGGAGATCGGACAGACGATCACCAACCACGACCCATACATGGTGCTGGCGGACTTCGAGGATTACCGCCGCGCCCAGAGCCATGCGGTCGAGCTGTATCGTGATCCTGCTTTGTGGAACCGTATGTCTCTGATGAACATTTCCGGCGCCGGTCGTTTTGCGGCCGACCGCTCTGTGCGCGAATATGCGCAAACAATCTGGAACGCTTGAGGAACAGACGATGAACGAACCATTCTATACATCGCCGCAGCCGGAGCAGCCGCATACCTACTTTGTGCAGCGTGACGAGGAGAAACGCGCGCTCAAGCGCCAGAGCATCCGTGCGGGGCTTTGCGTGATTGCGTTTCTTCTGCTGGAGCACGTTCTTTCTCTCCTGCTTGTGAGCAGTCCGCTGTTTGCACTGTACGAGCAGAGCGAAACGGCCAACGGCATCATAGAAATGTTTTTCTATCTGCTGTGCATGTTCTGTCCGTTTGCAGTCGCGTACCGCCTTATGCGGCAGGAAGACCGGCAGACCCTCACGCTGTTTGAAAAACCGACGTCCAAGCCTGCGGCGGCCGCGGCTGTCATGGCAGGACTTCTGATCTGCAGCGGCGCAAACTATCTGACCAACGTTCTGGTTTCGCTTATAGAAAACGCCGGCTTTTCCGTCGACGGCGGCGTTTACGACAATCCTACAACCGGCGTCAGCCTTGTCTACAGCTTGCTGACGATCGGCATTCTTCCGGCGTTTGTGGAGGAGTTTGCACTGCGCGGCATCGTGATGCAGCCGCTTCGCCGTCACGGGGACAGATTCGCCATCGTGATGAGCGCATGTGTTTTCGGCCTGCTGCACGGCAATCTTTCACAGTTCCTGTTTGCATTTATTGTAGGGCTTGCAATCGGCTTCTTCGTCGTGGAGACCGGCTCGGTCTGGGTAGGCGTCGCGATTCATATGCTCAACAACATCGAATCCGTCGTGCTCAACTATCTGCTCGAAACGCGGCCGACCGCAGCGGAAAAGTTTTACGATATCGAGATGAGCGTTCTGCTGGTGTTCGGTGTGCTTTCCTTTGTTTTGTTCATGACGATCTGCACCAGGAACCGCCTGCAAAAAGATACGGGCGTTCTGACGGCAGGCGAAAAAACCGCGGCGTATGTGTTTACGCTGCCGATGGTGATCGCCGTGATCGCGCTGGTTGTAGAGACGGTGCGGCAGATCCGCTTCTTGGGCACATGACGGACGAGGTGTTTATGCGCGAGGCGCTGCTTCTGGCGGCAGAGGCGGCCGACGCGGGCGAGGTGCCGGTCGGCGCGGTCGTGGTGCGCGGCGAGACGGTCGTCGGGCGCGGACGCAACCGGCGGGAAGCGTGCAAGAACGCCCTTGCGCATGCGGAACTGGAGGCCATCGACGACGCGTGCCGCACGCTCGGCGGCTGGCGGCTGTGGGACTGCACGCTGTATGTGACGCTTGAGCCCTGCCCGATGTGTGCCGGTGCGATTCTGAATGCGCGTGTGCGGCGCGTTGTGTTCGGCGCCGGTGATCCCAAAGCCGGGTCGCTTGAATCCGTGCAGCGCATGTACGACCTGCCCTATACGCACAAGCCGCAGATTGACGGCGGCTGTCTGCAGGCGGAATGTGCGCAGATTCTGCATGATTTCTTTGCCGATATGCGCCGCGGCGTGCGCAAAGCGCCCGTGAATCCGAACTGGAAAAAACTGTGATAAACATAAAAAACGCCCTCCTTCGGCGACTGAACCGAGGGAGGGATTCTGTTTGACAGGGAGCATTATTTCGGTTCTTCACGGAATTTTGTGGGATAGGATTGCATCCTTTGCACAAGCGCCATATCTTAGCCTCCCCTGTGTAAGGGCGCGGGTGTCCGGTGGACACCTCTGCCGAAGGCAGAAGCGCCGACCGAGCCGGCAGGCGAGACG
>JAFSYM010000039.1 GCA_017450005.1 Clostridia bacterium | reverse complement strand
TTGATACGGCGCAAAGCCTTCCACCAAAGGCGAAAGATAGATGTCAAACTCGGCGGCGTTTAACGGCGTTCCGTCTGTGCGCTCCAGTGCAACGACAAAGTAACTGCGATCCTTCTGCACATCAGCGCCGTTGATCGACCAGAGCTCCTGCCCAGTGGTTTGACCAAGCAATGTCATGCGGTATTGACCGTCGGTCACGGTTTGACGTGCGGCTGCGTTTTCATCATCGGAAAATACAACGTTTGTTTCCAGACGATCTGCAACATCCTGTGCAGACAGCAGCGCGGATAAGGCGAGTGCGGAACAGACGAGGAATGCCGTAATGCAGGCTGCGGCCAACACGACTTTCCAGACTCGTTTCGGTGCGGCAGGCGATGCATCCTTTTGCTGCAGCAAAGCCAGCGTATTCTCTTGAAAATCGGGCGAAAAATCGACGTTATCCAGTGCGTTGCGAAATTTGTTTTGAAAGCTCATAGTTCCTCTCCTATCATCGTTTTAAGTTGTGTTCTTGCACGAGCAAGCCGTGTGCCGACCGTGCCTTGCGCTACAGAAAGAATCCGCGCAATTTCCCGTATGGAGTACCCCTCATAATAGTACAGAAAAATGACGGTTCTGTATGGCGTCGGCAAGCGAAAGACAGCGTCTAACAGGTCATCGTGTTTTTCTGTGATCGGAATATCCGGCAACGGTGTCTCGGAGTTTCGGCTGTTTGTGCGGCGGATGTTTTTGGCTGTATTGATTGTGACACGCAGAAGCCACGCCTTTTCATGTTCCGCATCCCGAAAGTGGGGTGCATGGGTCATGCGTTTGAGAAAGGCTTCCTGCACAGCATCCTGTGCGTCTTGTGTGCTTTGCAGGACGATGTATGCGGCGCGCAGCAGAAGATCGCTGTATTTTTCCACTGCTTGTTCAATTTCGGATGGCATTCTCTTGACCTCCTTTCACATACAACACACACAAGTACGTCTGTTTTTTTCACTTGCTCTCAAATTATTTCTTTCAACAGTAAAAGCCGGGCTTCCTGTGCAGAAATCCGGCTTGTGTTGCAAACATATTTACTTTTGAATGATCTCCGGTATGTTTCTGCCGCCGTAAAAGATACGGTATATCGTCACCGTGTGCAATTCGGCGTTGACGAGATAGAAAACAACGTAATTGTCTATCGGCAGTTTCCGTATACCGAGAGAATGCCACGGCTCAAATTCAGCCAGCGGATACCGCGCCGGCATGGTTTGCAGCGAACGGACGCTTTCCCGTATTCGCTGTGTTTGCTTCAGCGCCGTGTTCGGCTCCAAAAGAGACTGTGAGATGTACGCATAAATGCCGCGCAGATCGTCAACAGCCTGCGGCGCGTAGTGAACGGCATACTCTTCCATCAGGCATGAAACTCCTTATCCAGCATTGCGTCCACTTCATCCGCGGTGTAAACGCCGGATTTGGCGGATTCAATGCCTTTTGTCAATTCTGCGTCAAACTGCTCCCGCGTCAGCGCACCGAGCGACACGACCGGACTGGCAGGGAGTTTAATATCAAACGGAATGCCGTGCGTCAGAATGATCTGACTGTACAGCATCTGAATGATGCTGGACGGCGACACGCCAAGCTGCGACAGGATCGCCTCGGCGCTTTCTTTCAAATTGGTATCGATACGGGCATATACGGCAGATGTGTTTGCCATATCCATCACGCTCCTTTGTCTGTAGTATACCATAGTATTTGCAATATTGCAAGCAAATGCAAGCAT
>JAFSYM010000038.1 GCA_017450005.1 Clostridia bacterium | reverse complement strand
TTTTTGCGCGTATCCAGCAGTGGAAAGTCCATCACATAGATATCCGCGCGCTTCATCTTCGTGATGATCCGCCACTGTTCGAGAATCTCATCGTAGTTGCGACCGAGCCGGTCAATGCTTTTCACCACAAGCAGATCACCGGCGCGCAGTTTTTTCATCAGCCGTTTATATGCCGGTCTGTCAAAGTTCTTTCCGCTCTGCTTGTCGATGTAGATCTGCTTTGTGTCCAGCCCCATGCTGTGCAGTGCGTCCATCTGTCTGTCGATGTTCTGCTCTCTGCTCGAAACGCGTATGTAACCATATTCCATTGAAAAAACACCTCCAAAGTATCATAAAACGCAAATAGCCCGCCAAGTCAAGCAATACACCTGACCTGACGGGATTCGTATGACCGTATTTACTTTTCCGGGATCAGCAGCACCTGTCCGGACATCAGCACGTTGCTCTTGAGCCCGTTCAGTTTCACGATCTCGGTGTATCGGTTGCCTTTGCCGAGGAGCGTCTGGGCGATCTGCCAGAGTATGTCACCGTGCTTGACGGTGTACGTTCTTCCTGCGGGTTCCGTTTTCGGCGTGACCGCCTTGTCCGTAAGGGTGTTGTAGTACTTCTGCACGGTCGACAGGAACGTGTTCCAGTGCGGCAGGATGTACTGCGGACACTGCTTGCGCGGATAGAAATACTTGTGCGTGTACACGTCCGTTTTGGGGTCGAGACCGTGCTTCTTGCAAAGCCACGCGACCAGCTTGGCGGTCGTATCCTCGCTCAGCTTGCGGTCGCCGATGCACTCGATCGCGATCGTGTCGAGGTTGCCGCCGAGCGTGGAGCCGTCCTTGCGCTGGGAGGATCGCCGGGTGCTGCCGTCAGCGGCGTGACAGCCGCGCTCGTCCTCGCGCAGATTCTGCCAGATCTCCGTATCCCAGACACAAGGCAACACCGCACCAATCGCGGCGCACGCCTTGCTTGAATCTGTTTCCGTCATGCTGCACAAAAATCTCTTGACTTGCGTCAGCAAGCCTGCGACCTTTTTGTACAACCTGACGAAAAATCTTACTTCGCAATCCGTACACCTCAATTGTACGGTATTGCCTTAAAAATGAACGACCTCGCCGGACATGTTGCCGCCCAAGGTCGCTCTCGTGTACTGCTCCGCAGCGTTTGTGCCGGATGCCACTTTGATGTCGCCGGTGTTGTGGACGCACACAGCTTTCGGCTTTCCAGTACCGTTGTTCAACTTGGCGCAGGGCTTCATCTTCTGCCCCTTCCTGATCCACGATGCCACGTCTTTCGGGGCGAGCAGGCTGTCCGGGATGATTTTCTGATTGATCGTCAGACCGTTGTTGGTCGTGACGATCTTATCAGGTTTCAGAAACGTTGCCATTGTGCATCTCCTCCATTCTCTCTTCCTTGACCTTCTGCAGGAAGACCAGATTAAACTCCGCCACGCACGCCTCGATCAGCATATCCATTTCGACTTCCGAAATCGCAATGTCCTTTGACTGCAGTATGGCGAGAATATTCTCTTTCGCTTTTTCCAGCTTTTCAGTGCCGGGAAGGTCTTGATACATCTGCTCGACGGCTTTGACGACGGTCTCGACCGCCTTGCGCTTTTCCTCGTCTGCGGTTACACGGTCGATCCGTTTCTTGATCTGCGCGCCGAGAAATCCGGCGATCGCCGTCAGCGCGGCGTACAGAATCATGTAGCCGTATTGGTTGATGAATTCCAAAATCATGTTCTGCCTCCAATCAGATAGGTAATAACCGCCGCACCGGTAGCGCCGATGACTGCGTAGATCAGCTTGTCCCACATGGTGGCGGGACGCGCTTTCAGGGACTCGACCGCGCCCTTCAGTTCACCGAGCGTCGCCAGCACGCTGTTCAGCGTCGTGGTCGTCGCCACAAGGTTATGGTCGGTCGCAGTGATCTTGTTCGACAGGTCTTTGACCGCCTGTTCACAGACGGCAAGACGCCTTTCAATCTCCGACAGCGTCACTTCGCTCATTGTCCGATTCCTCCTTCCCGGAAAGCAGTTCTTTCAGCACCTGTTCCGCGCCGATCACGGCGTTGAGCTGGGCGAGCACCTGCTCTTTTTGCGCCGACAGTTCCGTCAGCTTTTGCGTGATGATTTCGTTCATAGACGTTCCTCCAGTTGTTCTATTCTTTCGAGAAGTTCCTGCGCGGCGCGCCAGTTGAGAGCGGCCATCGCGTAAAGGTCGATGTGCGCGCCGTCCTCTGACAGTACCGCGTCGGGCGTTTCTCTGCCGATGACAAATCCTGTGCTTACGTGATCCGAAATCTCCGGTGCGGATGCGCCGTTCAGCGTTTCTTCCTCGCTCTGTGCAACGACGACGCCTTCATCCGGGTCGGGCGCTGGGCTGTCGGTGCCATTTGGCTGCGTCATGTGCATCTGCACAGGAGCGACCGGTTCGGATATCAGGTTGTATGTGTAGATTTTGCTGTTACGGATTGCGTCCAGAGCCGAGCCAGATTCCGCGATGTTCCGCTTGATATCCTCTGTCGATTTGACCTGCACGCCGTTGGAAAAAATATCCCCGGCGTTGAGATCCACATAAATCGTGCATTCCGAATCCGTGACGCCGAGGTAGCCGTAATAGGAATCCCCGCTGGCCTTGCCGAGCCAAACGCCGCCTGACGCACCGGACGCGTCATACGTTACATATAACCCGCTGCCTGCTTCGCCAATTGAACCGTACCGCGAACCGCCGTAACAGATGTTGAAGTAAGAGCCGTAAACATCAAACCAGCTTTTGCTTTTCTGTCCGAGACCGCTGACGTTGCTTTCCGAAGGAACAAAATCGTCACCGTAAAAAACAGTGTTTTTATTCCCGATTCCAAAGGCAAGACTGCCCGAATACAGACGCAGCGCCATGCTGTCGCCGAACGCGATGCCGCTGTCGCCGCTGAAGATCAGATTGTTTGTAGCCGCAAGCCCGAAGGAGATGTTTCCGCCAACGGACAGGTTGCCTCCGAGCGACAGGTTGCCAATCATATTGATTCCGGCGCCGAGCACGAGCTCACCCGACACCTGCAGCGGTGAATTGATATACGATTTCGTTTTGTGAAACAGCGCAAGCGTTTTGAAAAAACCGTCTGACTGACGCTCATACACGCCGACGCCGTCCGTCCCGTGTTCGCAGTACAGACCTTCGGTGATGTGATTGTCCTCAATGACGCCGATCGGCACCAGACCACCGATCAGACCGCCGCCGGATGTCATGTGCTGTGCGATGCTGCCGTTGGCGATATATGTGTAGTAGTCAGAATTACCGATCTGGATCGTGCCGCCGGTGACTTCAATATTGGACGATTTCAGCAGTCCGCTCTCCAGATTGAACGAGGATGTTCCGTTGGCGGACGTCAGGATTCCGACTCGAATGATGTTTGCCGTCAGCGTACCTGCCGTGATGAAGTCTGCCACGATCTCGCCGCCCGCTGTGATGGCCGTCGTATACGGACCGTCGTAGCCGTTGGGCGAGTATCCGAGGCCGCCCATGTTCCAGCGCCAGACTTTTGTCGCCCGCTCCGGAATCTCATGGTTCGCGATCGTGATCTGATTGGGACAGTTGGACGGCGACAGACGCACCGCGCCGTATTCCGCACCGGTGATGGCTTTTGTCGCGCGCTGGATCGCCGCTTGATACTCCCGCGTGATCTGCGAAGAAATCGCAGCCGTATCGATGGACTGCACGAGTTTCGTCAGGTCATTGGTCGCCTGCCGGATCGTATCGCCGAAGTTTGCCTTTGCGGAACCCAGCTCGATCTTGTTGTACCGCTCGGCGATCGTGTCGTAGACCGTTTTCACGACCTGCGCTTTCATGTCAATGCCGAGGTCTTTGTGGCGTACCGTCACCCAGTCGCAGAGCGACACCTGCTCCAGCGCTTTCAGTTCTTCATATTCCGACGACTCCCACAGCTGCACGAAGGACACCATCACGTTGACGGACGGGCTGTTGATGTCGTTCTCCTGCAGCCACTTCTCCGCTTTTTCCGCAAGGGTGCGGTTTGTGACAGTCTCGTCCTTCACAAAGTCGTTCGTGAAGTCCCGGATCAGGATTCTGTCCGCGATACCGGATCGGTTCTGCACCGGCATGATCGGGTCGTGTTCGATGAACGTCAGCGTCGGTTCCGTATCGTATTCCCAGACGTTTGCGACGTACAGAACGTCATCCTTGATGGCATACGGATACAGCGCCGTATACGCCGATTCAAGGGACGTCGTGACCTTGATATTCGTCATGTTTTTGCCGTAGGCGATCACGATGCCGGTATCTCTGCCGCGATTCTTGTGCAGACGGATGGTGTAGTTATCGAACTCGTATTCTCCGCCGTACACGTCCAGGATAGATCCTTCTGTTCCGCCGAGCGCGGCGCGGGCAAAGCCGATCCTGAACGAAAACGCTTTGACCGAGTCCATGTCGGTGGTCGCAACCATAAACGGATTGACCTTATCGAAATAGTCAAGGTCATCCGTAACTCTGGACAGCACCGCATTGATCGCCTGCGTTGCCGTGCCGGTGATGTTGATTTCATCCACAGGGAAATTCGACAGCGCGTATGACACGTGTTCCGCGTTGACGGTCACGACGCCGTTCATCGGCTTGATTACCTCGTAGATACGGAAAAGCTGCAGGTCGGCGGTGTCGTTGGGCTTTGCTTTAACGAAACGGTCAATCTGCAGCTTATCGAACAGCGCACCGGTGACGGGATAGGTCAGTGTCAGCTCGAATATGCCGTTGCGTTCTTCGGTCACCACGCAGGACATGGCTTCTTTCAGGAAACCGACGGTGGTTTCGTCTTGCATGAGAATGGGGATCAAAATTCTTCACCTCACAGTTGCGGGAACGGGATGGGTGTGGTATACTATTTATACAGGCTGCTCTGCGGTCGAAAATGATAGGAGTGAACATGATGAAAAAGATACTGTCTGTTATGTTTTGCATGCTGATAATCGCCATGACGGCGATGCCCGCGTTCGCGGATGAAGCAACGGTCATCAACGAAGTGCGTCTGTCCATCACGGAGCCTGCCGTCGGCGAAACGCCGGATAAAAACATCATCCCGGCAGAACCGGACAAGTACACTGTGCAGTACGGTTATTGGCTCAAAAGACTGTATTCCAATGATCCGGTCGAGGTGTTTGAAGCAGGTTATGAATATGCTCTTGTATTTTATCTGTACCCGAAAGACGGATACAAATTTGCAGCTACGGAAAAGGATAAAAACGGAACCGCCTTCAGCACAACAGTCGTGTATATGAACGACCAGCCAACGGAGTACTGCATTTACGAATCCGAGACGAAGCTCGGCCGTGCATATGTCGTTGCGCTCGCCGCAGAGGAAGAGAAGCCCGTCAGTTTTTTCCAGAGGGTCATCAACGCGATCAAGGGTTTCTTTGCAAAGATTGCCGCTTTCTTCAAAAAACTGTTCGGAATTAAATAACAGTGCTTTCATATCAGCCGGAGCCACTCGCGTACAATCCGCATAAGCCGTTTCCAATACAGCTGGCGGTACGAAAACCGCCAATGTACCATGTAGGCTACACCTCCTTTGAAAGCGTGATTTGTAATGTATAAAAAAGAGCCTCTCCCGCAGGAGAAGCACACGAACGAAGAACTGTACCGCCGTCAGGTTGAGACGCTGAAGCTGTTTCTGTCAAAACATGCCATCACACAGGCACAGTACGAAAAAAGTTATCACGATCTGACGGAGAAGATGAATAAAGCACTCAAGGAGAAACAGAGACAATGAAAGAAACGTTTCGAGGCTTCCTGCAAAAGAGAAAGAAAAAACAACAGACTGCCGCGCCGAGTATCGGTTTATCTCTTGAGGAAGTTTATCAGAGACAATATGCGAATGGCGCAGAAGAAAATCGTCTGTTTTGTTCCAAGGCAAACGAAACGGAATTCATTGTGACGATGCACTATATTCATAAATTCCTTCGTCCCGACGCGCGTGTGATCGACATCGGCGCAGGTTTGGGCGCATATACAAAGAAACTTGCCGAAGAAGGGCATTCTGTCGATGCGCTGGATCTGCATCCGGAGAACGTCGCAAGGATGCAGTCCGCTTTCCAAAAAGCCAAAAACATAAAAGTCTTTCAGGCGGACGCGCGGGACTTGAGCGAGTTTAAAGAGAACGCATACGACCTTGCCCTTCTGATGGGACCGATATACCATTTGCACGAGACCGAAGACAGGATCCATGCCATTGGGGAAGCGTTGCGCGTGGTAAAAAACGGCGCACCTGTTTTCATCGCATTCTGCCTTCAGGATGCGCCGCTGATTCAGTATGTTTTTCAAGATAAAGACCCTGTGGCGCAGCTTAAGACGTTCGGGTACGACAGGCAGACTGCGACTGTTACGGAAAACACCGGATCCTCCATCAAGGTCGAAAAGACTTCGTCTGTTGTTGCACTGATCGACCGTATCTGCGAAGAATTTCCGGTGGTCAGAGGTGCGCTGTTTGCTCAAAACGGTCTGTCACATACTCTGCGCAAAGAAATCAACGAAATGTCGGACGAATCCTATCAGGAGTGGATTCAATATCTGCTCGCAACGGCGGAGCGTAGCGATTTGATTGGATATTCCAATCACGTTGTGCAGGTTTTGATCAAGAAAAAAGGATAACGCGCTGTACCGCCGTCAGGTCGAGACGCTGAAACTGTTTCTGTGCAAGCACGCCGTCATGCAGGCACAGTATGACAAAAGCTATCGGGATCTGACGGAAAAGATGCACATGAGAAAGAGCGCCGGTTGATGAAATCGGGACTTGGAGGAGATAATGAAGTATTCGGTTTTTCTGCATATTGCCGGCAAGTTGAACCAACGTTTACAGATAACGCCTTTGCTGTTCGGCTCCTTAGGACTTGAACGCAGATTGAAAATGTCTCTGAATGCAGATGATGTTGATGTGCTTATCCCTAAAAGGTTTATTCAAGATGACTGGGGAGCCCTCGTGAAGTTGATGGAAGAAGAAGGTTATGTCATTGTTAATTCGGAAGAACACGAATTTGAATGCGATGGTATTCATATCGCATTTGCAAGCATTGAAAATCTGAAACCTTTTGCGGATATAGAGATTTCCAATATTTCTCTCCTTTCAGACAGCGGCGCTGCCTTTTACCTGTTGGAGCTTTCAGATTATTTGAAAGTATACACAGCTTCATCCAAGGATGGTTACCGAAAAAATGTTAAAAACAAGCAGGATCAAAAAAAGATCGATTTGATCAATAATAAAATGCGCGAAGAAAAGGTATAATTTCCGGTTTATTACAGCGTCCGCCAGTTCGGCGCGATGTACACCGACCGAACGGTGCCCGTCCCGCCCCATGAGATTTGATTGTCGCCGGGGCGCAGGTACGGGAACTCCGTAAAGCGGATCTTTTCGTTCAGCGGCGTGGTGCCGGAGTAGGCGTGCATCAGCTCGCCGTCCAGAATGATCTGACTGCGGATATCCTCCATGTAATACTGGTTGTAGCCGATGTTCAGATAGATGTTGCCGGTGCCGTAGACCGTAATGTCGGGAACGGAACAGTACTGTTCCGGGTTCGTCAGCACAAAATCCGACTGCGTGTATTTGGTCGCCAGCGCGCCGTCTTTGCGGTAGAGATACGGCTTACACGAGAACGTGAGCACCGCCCGTCCGACGTTGTGCATCACTTCCTCAATGTTCAGTTGCGAAACAAAGACGGCGTAACGGAAATACTCCGGCTGATAGGTATCTGAAAGATACCCGTATACAGCTCTCGCACACAGCCACTGCCGAAGGGCGGCGGCTTTTTCTTTTGTCCCGATGAAGGAAACGGTATACGACACTTCCACGTTTTTGTAGCGGTTGTGATCGAGGATGACGTCACCGTCCCGACCGGGAACGGAGATCAGCTCGAAGTCCGGCTGGGGACCGTTGTAGATGGATTTCTCCTCTACGATCAGTCCCATTTCGTCGGAATAGTAACCGTTGAAATAAAAGTTGTTCATCAGAACGCCGCCGCCTTTCTGTTCATCTTGGA
>JAFSYM010000006.1 GCA_017450005.1 Clostridia bacterium | reverse complement strand
TTGCTGTGCGAAGCGTTCGCACAGCAAGTGCAAGGTTTTTGCGGTATTTACTGCAAAAACCTTGCACTTTGAACAAAGCAAAATGCGTTCAAAAGGTTGATTTATAATGCATTTTGCTTTGTTCAGCAGGCATTAAGTAAACGTCCCCTTGTTTGTCATTGCGAGCGCCTTTATGGCGCGCGGCAATCCGTTCTCCATCTTATACATCTATGCACTACCGGAGTTACGGATCGCCACGTCGCTTCGCTCCTCGCGATGACACCGCTTTTTATCGATATCTGACCATCCCACAAAAATCCGTGATGAACCTTTTTTCTTGACTTTTTCGCGAATATACTTTATACTAAACAAAAAGCAAGTGGAGGGATTATCATGGCATGTTTTATAGTACCCGCAACGGAAGCGATTGTGACCACTATCGTCGCCAAGACGCTGGAGAAGAAAGCAAAGAAAGCGAACCTGTCCGTGCCGCACACGCAGCAGGCAAGCAGTGAGCTGACCGCGCAGAGAACGCCTTTCTACAAGAAGCTGCAGTGGCTCAACTACCTGCTTTGGGGCGGAGCGTTTCTGCTGGCGTTCGAGCACGTCTGGCACGGCGAAGTCGTTCCGTTCTTCCCGTTCCTGACAGCGGCGGCCGATCCGGAAACTGCCGCGCAGATGCTGCACGAGATGGCGACGGCGGGCGTCGGTATGGCGCTGCTGGTGACCGCTGTCTGGGGTATCATTGTGGCTGTTTCGTATGCAATCGAAAAGCGTGCGGAGAAAACTCCGGCGACGGAGGGCTCCGACGCATGACGCTGCTGATTACCGTATTTGCCGCCGCAATCTGCACCGCGATCTGGTACAGGAGCGCACAGTGCCGCGAGATGAAGATCGGTGCGCTGTGCTGGATGTTCTGGGGCGCATCGCTGATGTGGCTGGTGGACGCTGTCTTTGAGTACGCCGAGCTCGGCGCGGAGTATTTCGCACCCGCGGCGGAGGATATGCTCAACGACGCCTTTTTAGGGCTGTCGGTTGTGGCGCTGGGTCTGGTTGCCTGGCTGGTGATCCTGCTTGTAAAGGACCCCAAGGGTGTGGTCAAAGAGAAGCTGACCAAACATAAAAACTGATTTCTGAAAGCGGTTCCGCAAAGGAGCCGCTTTTGTGCAATAGAGAAATGTGCATGAACACAGATGTAAAAAAAATCCTGACGGACGTGCAGTCCGGTGTGCTGAGTGTGGACGACGCGCTGCTCGCACTGCGCACCGCGCCGTTCGCCGATCTCGGCTTTGCCAAGGTAGACCTGCACCGCCGTGTGCGGCAGGGCGCGGCGGAGGTCATCTACGGCGCGGGCAAGACCGCCTCGCAGATTTCGGATATACTCGACGCCATGTGCGCAAACGGACAGACGCGCGTTTTGGTCACGCGCCTGTCGCCGGACAGCGCCGAACAGGTGTGCGCACGCCATCCGATCCGCTATGACGGGACGGCGCGGCTGGGCATGCTCGGCGATATGCCGCAGCCGGACGGGCTTGGTTCCGTTGTGGTTGCTGCGGCGGGCACGAGCGACCTGCCCGTGGCGGAGGAAGCCGCGCTGACAGCGGAGTTTTTCGGCAATGCCGTCGTGCGGCTGTACGACGTGGGCGTCGCGGGACTGCACCGCCTGCTTGCGCATACCGAAGACGTGATGCGCGCGTCGGTCATCATCGCTGTGGCCGGTATGGAGGGCGCGCTCGCAAGCGTGGTCGGCGGACTTGCCGACTGTCCCGTGATCGCCGTGCCGACGAGCGTGGGTTACGGCGCGTCTTTCGGCGGTCTGTCGGCGCTGCTGTCGATGCTCAATTCCTGTGCGTCGGGTGTGAGCGTCGTCAATATCGACAACGGCTTCGGCGCGGGGTTCCTCGCCGGACGGATCAATCATATGGAGGCAAAAGGATGAAGGTACTGTATCTCGACTGCGGCATGGGTGCGGCGGGCGATATGCTCGCCTCGGCACTTCTGGAACTGCTGGACGATCCGCAGGCGTTTGTGCGTGCGCTGAACGCACTCGGTATTCCCGATGTGGAATATACCATGGAGCGCACGGAAAAGTGCGGGATCGGCGGCACGCACCTGCGCGTGCGTGTGCACGGCGAGGAGGAGAGCGCGCACATGCATGCACATCAGGAGCATCACGGCCACGATCATGCATCCGCGCACCATCACGCGCACCACGAACACCACGGCCTTGCCGATATCCGCACCGTTGTGCAGTCGCTTTCGATGCCGGACACAGTGCGTGAAAACGTACTCGCGGTATATGACCGGATCGCCGCGGCGGAGAGCCGTGTGCACGGTGTGCCGGTTGAGCACATTCACTTCCATGAGGTGGGCAGCATGGATGCGCTGGCGGACATCACTGCCGTGTGTCTTCTGCTGTATTCTATCAAGCCGGATCGGATTCTTGCCTCGCCCGTTCACGTCGGAAGCGGACAGGTACACTGCGCGCACGGTATACTGCCTGTGCCTGCGCCGGCGACTGCGCTGCTGCTGGAAGGTGTGCCGATCTATGGCGGCGCGATCGAAGGCGAGCTGTGTACGCCGACGGGCGCTGCGCTGCTGCGGCATTTTGTACAGGATTTCGGCGACATGCCGACACTGCGCGTCAGCCGGATCGGATACGGTATGGGGCAGAAGGATTTCGAGCGCGCCAACTGTGTGCGCGCGCTGCTGGGCGAGAGCGCGGACAACACGGACGACGTGCTGGAGCTGTCTTGCAACATCGACGACATGACGGCGGAGGAGATCGCTTTTGCTTGCGAGCGTCTGCTGGAAAGCGGTGCGCTCGATGTGTTCACGACGGCAATCGGCATGAAGAAATCCCGCCCCGGCACATGTATCAGCGTGTTGTGCCGACCGCAGGATCGTGATCGGTGCCTGTCGCTGCTGTTTTGCCACACATCGACTCTCGGGATTCGGGAGAGCGCGATGCGTCGTGCCGTGCTGCACCGCAGGACGGACGCGGCCGCCACACCGTTCGGCGACGTGCGCATTAAGACGGCGACCGGGTACGGCGTGACAAAGACAAAATATGAATATGAAGATATTGCGCGGATTGCACGTGCGCAGGGGATGAGCCTTGCCGAAGTACGCGCAATGCTGGATCAAGAGGAAAGCAAAGCATGACGGAAACCGGAGAGAAATATGCGCGTTTGTTGTCGCTGCTGCGTGAAATGCGCAGTGTCGCTGTGGCGTTCTCGGCAGGTGTGGACTCGACGTTCCTACTCGCTGCCGCACAGGAAGCACTGGGTGAACGCGCCGTTGCCGTTACCGTGCGGTCCGTGTTCGTTCCGCCGGAGGAAACCGCACAAGCGCATGCGTTTTGTGCAGAACGCGGCGTGCGGCAGATTGTGCTGGACGCGGACGTGCTCGCGATTGACGGCGTGCGGGACAACCCGCCCGACCGCTGCTATCTGTGCAAGCGCGCACTGTTCACAATGATCCGGGAAACCGCGCGCGAAAACGGGCTGCAATGCGTTGCGGACGGCTCCAATGCCGACGACACAAAGGATTACCGCCCCGGCATGCGTGCGCTGCGCGAGCTGGGTGTGTGCAGCCCCTTGCTGGATGCGGGACTGACCAAGGCGGACGTCCGCACGCTGTCGCGGGAGATGGGGCTGCCGACGTGGGACAAACCGGCGATGGCATGCCTCGCGACACGTTTTCCGTGCGGCGAGACGATCACGCCGGAGAAGCTGTCCGCTGTCGCGCAGGCGGAGTCGCTGCTGCGTGGAATGGGATACCGGCAGCTGCGCGTGCGCGTGCACGGGGATCTGGCGCGTATTGAGCTGGAGGACGCGCGGGAACGCGGACAGTTCGCGGCATTGCACGGCCAGACGGTCGAGCAGTCGCTGCGCGCGCTCGGTTTCCGTTACGTTGCGCTCGACCTCGGCGGCTACCGCACGGGCAGCATGAACACGCAATAAAACGGAATACGATGCGAAGACCCGCTGTACGGCACAAACCGCGCAGCGGGCTTTTGTTTTTCTGAGATGGAGTCGCCGCTATGAAAGATACGGCTACCCCAGCATTACGTCCAGCAGCATCATGACGGCGAAGCCGAGAATGACGCCGGTTGTGGCGGCATAGGGCTTTTCGCCCTGACTTTTCTGGCATTCGGGAATCAGCTCATGCACGGCGACGAGGATCATCGCGCCTGCAGCGAAGGAGAGCGCATAGGGCAGCATCGTCTGCATGCGCACAACGAGCACCGCGCCGAGTATACCCGCGACAGGTTCGACCATGCCGGACGCCTGCCCGACGAGAAAGCTGTACAGCCGCGAGTGCCCCTCCCGGCGCAGCGGCGCAGAGACGGCCATGCCTTCGGGAAAATTCTGCAGACCGATCCCCACCGCGACGGCAATCGCGCCGAGCAGCATCTCGCGCGTATAGCCGCCCTGCAGTGCGCCGAACGCGACGCCGACCGCCAAGCCCTCCGGAATGTTGTGCAGCGTGACGGACAGCACAAGCATCACGGTTCGGTTTTCACGAGAACCGCGCAGCAGACAGACGGCTTTATCCGAGATACGCATAAAAAACGCGCCGCACAGAAAACCGAACGCCGCGACGAGATACGCCGGAATCAAAGAGACCGTCTGTGCCAGCTCGATGGCCGGCTGCAAAAGCGACCAGAAGCTGGCCGCAATCATCACGCCTGCGGCAAAACCGAGCATGCGGTCGAGCAGAATGCGGTTTGGCTTTTTTAAAAAGAAGACGACTGCCGCGCCGATTGCCGTGACTGCCCAAGTCCCGAGCGTGGCGAGCAGCGCCATGATCACAGGTTTCATCCCGCACCTCCCGTACCATTCTATTCCGCAAGGGCAGGGACGTGCGTAAGCGGCGGCTGTCATTATATCGGTGTCATTACGGTTTTTGGTTATCTGTACGATATTTCGATAACTCCGCGCCTCTGCAAAGTGGAATTTGACGCGCGTCGAGCGCGACAAATTCCGCTTCCCGCCCGGCATCGTTCGGGTACTCCGGACGCAAAAAGCTGCCGCTTGCAGGATTGTCCTGCGGCGGCAGCCTCTTGTTGTATACCAAAACCACGCGTTTGACGCGTGGTTCGGTAAGAATTAAATAGTTGAACAAAAAAGAATCCCTTTATAGAATAGAAGTGCGGTCTGCCAACTGCACAAACTACAAAATAAAGGGAGGCATTCAATATGGG
>JAFSYM010000037.1 GCA_017450005.1 Clostridia bacterium | reverse complement strand
CTATCCCATCGAGCACATCGAAAAGATCGTGAAGCGTGGTCGTCCCATTTCTTCCGGTCCCGACGCCAAGAATGTGATCTTCCTTTCCGCAGACGCGTTCGGCGTGCTGCCGCCCGTTTCCGTACTGACGCCCGAAAAGACAAAGTACTACTTCCTGTCCGGCTTCACCGCCAAGCTCGCCGGTACCGAGCGCGGCATCACCGAGCCGACGCCCACATTCTCCGCCTGCTTCGGTCAGGCGTTCCTGGAGCTGCATCCTGTCAAGTACGCCGAAGAGCTTGTGCGCAAGATGGAAAAGAGCGGCGCCAAGGCCTACCTGGTCAACACCGGCTGGAACGGCACGGGCAAGCGCATCTCCATCAAGGATACGCGCGGCATCATTGATGCGATTCTCGGCGGCGATATCATCGGCGCGCCGACCAAGAAAATCCCCTATTTCGATCTGGAAGTACCCACGGAGCTTGTCGGCGTAGATCCCGCCATTCTTGATCCGCGCGATACATATGCAGATCCCGCTGTCTGGGACGAGAAGGCCAAGGATCTCGCGTCCCGCTTTATCAAGAACTTCAAGAAGTACGAAGACAACGAGGCCGGCAAGGCTCTCGCCGCCGCAGGCCCGCACATCTGATTCCCACGTTCCCGGTTTTGACGATAAAGCCGGCATTTTGCGCAAAAGCAAGGTGCCGGTTTTGTTTACATTTTCAGATCATTTGCAGCCCATTACAGGATTCGCACATTGAATAAGGGAGGAATAAAAATGCATCTTCTGGTCAGATTTGTCAGCGCCCTATTATCCGTCGTCATGACGGTTTCCGCCCCGCTGGGGATGCTCACCGGCACACGTCACGCCCCGATCGCACATGCAAAAGAAGGTTGCCGCGTCAGCTTTGCGGCAATTTCCGACACGCATCTGCGCGGGAATTTTAAGCCGATCTTTCAGGGTATGCTGGAGCTGGGTCTGCGGGATATGGAAAACGCGCAGGATCGGCTGGACGCCGTCACGCTGGTCGGCGACATCACCAACCACGGCTATATCGCCGAATGGGATGCGTTCGCACAGGCGATGGCCAGCTATGACGTCGCGGACAGGACGATGCTGGTTGTGGGCAACCACGACACCTGGGGGCCGAACCGGGAGGAATTCGACAATCCCGACGACGGCGTGAAGGCCACCTTCATCCGCTACAACAAATCAATCTCCGATCGGGACATTACGGAAATGTACTATTCCGACGTCGTAGGCGGCTGTTATTTCATCGCGCTCGGTTCGGAGGCCGACCACACTTACGCAACACTGAGCGATATGCAATTACAGTGGTTTGCGCGCGAAATGGAAAAAGCCGGACAAACCGGTCTGCCGATCTTCGTATTCCTGCACCAGCCGCTCAATCAGACGCACGGTCTGCCCTACAGCTGGGAAATGAACAAAAATGATCCGCCGGATGAAGGCGGCGTCGGCGACCAGTCCGCCGAGGTCGAGGCGATTCTCAAGCAGTACGACAACGTGTTCTACATCAGCGGTCATATCCACGGCGGATTCCGCAACGCCGACGACAAGCGCGGCGCCGATTACGCGTCCGTGGAAACCATAGAGAACAACAACGGCAATCCCGTCACGCTCATCAACCTCCCCTCCTATCTCTATCCGGACTACAAGCGCGGCGGTCACTTTGCCAACGGCTGCGGCTGGATCGTCGAGGTGTATGACAACGAGGTGCTGCTGCGCGCGCGCAATTTCGCCGCCGGCGTCTATCTGACGAAGTACGATCAGACGGTCGCGCTGGTCGGCTGAACGCGTGTGAGAGGGAGTGAATACGATGTTCTTTACCAGAATCCGCGCGTTGTTTCTGGCTGTGATCGCGTTCTTTCAGGTGCTCTTTGCGGGCTGTGTGCGGTACTATCCGCACAACAGAATCTTTCTCGATCAGAACTATGGTGATTCGCGCAACCCCAGGCAGACCTATGATCTTGTGATACCGAGAAGCGCCAGCGGCAGCACCGGACTGATCCTGTGCATCCACGGCGGCGGATGGGTCGAGGGCAGCAAGTCCTCGTATACAAAATCACTGATGCAGGTCAGCGAGGAAAAGGGCTTTGCGGCCGCCTGCATCAACTACCGTTACGTGTCCGAAAGCGTGTGCTTTGCGGACGTTCTGGACGACGTGACCGCGGCGCTCGCCGCAATCCGGGCAAAGGGTGCGCAATACGGCGTCGATCTGGACAGAACGCTGCTGACCGGCATTTCCGCCGGCGGGCACATCTCGCTGCTGTACGCCTATACACGACAGGCGGAAGCGCCCGTCAAGCCCGTGTGCGTGGTCGAGCTGTGCGGCCCGACCGATCTGGAGCATGAGTTTTACTATTCCGACGAAAACAGCGTCACGCAGGCTGTCGGGCCGGAATACTTCCGGGGCATCATCGGCCATGGTATCGGATACACGATTGATCCCGACAACCTCGACGCCGCAAGACCGGCGCTCAGACAGTATTCGCCGATCAACTATATTGGCCGCGACACCGTTCCGACCGTGTTCGGACACGGCGAACAGGACGAGATCGTCCCCTATCAGAACGCGCTCGATCTGGATGCGAAGCTGACGGAATACGGCGTGGAGCATACCTTTGTTTCGTTCCCGGATTCGGGGCACGGGTGTGAGGACAAGGCGTCCATGTCGCGGATCATGGGGCTATTCTTTGACTATTGCGAAACATATCTCAGATAACTATACGGAGGATATACAAAATGAAAAAAGTCAGAATCGGCGTGATGGGCGCTTACCGCGGCACGAGCATGATCAACTACTGTGAGCAGGCGTCCAACGCACAGGTGGTGGCCATCTGCGACAAGTGGGTCGAAGGGCTTGAACGGCAGAAGGCCGCGCTGAACGATCCGAACATCACGTACTACACGGATTTTGAAGATTTCATCCTGCATGACATGGACGCCGTTGTACTGGCGAATTACGCCACAGAACACGCGCCGTTTGCGATCAAAGCGTTGAAAGCGGGCAAGCATGTGTTCTCCGAAGTGCTGCCGGTGCAGACCTTGCAGGAAGCGGTCGAACTGATTGAGACAGTAGAGTCGACGGGGCTGATCTATGCTTACGGCGAAAACTACTGCTATATGCCCGCGCCGTATGAGATGCGCCGGCTCTACCGCGCAGGAAAAATCGGTGAATTTGAATACGGTGAGTGTGAATATATACACAACTGTGAATCCATCTGGCCGAGCATCACATACGGCGAAGAGGATCACTGGCGCAACAATATGTTCTCCACGTTCTACTGCACGCATTCTCTCGGCCCGCTGATCCATATCACAGGTTTAAGGCCGGTTTCCGTGATCGGCATGGAAGGCACAAAGGTTGAAAGAAAACGCCGCACGGGATCGAAATCCGGTTCGTTCGGGATCGAAATGGTCACGCTGGAGAACGGCGGCATCATCAAGAGTATACATGGCGGACTGTATAAAAATTCAGTTTGGTATGCTGTGTACGGATCGTACGGCAGAATGGAATCCGGGCGTGAAGACGCGGGAAGCGGCGTCGACCGGATCTACGTCAATGCCGACGCGTACTCCGGTGAGTATGTGCACCATGACGTAATCGCCTACAAACCGGCAGAGAAAAACGCCGAAGAAAGCGCGGCATTCGGCCACGGCGGTTCGGACTACTATTCCATGTACAATTTCGTGCAGAAAATCCTCGGCGATGCAAGCGCAGATACCATTGATGTATATGAGGCGCTGGATATGTCTTTGCCCGGACTGTTTGCGTACCGCTCCATTCTTGCGGGCGGCGTATCCATGGCGATCCCGAACCTGCACAATAAGGAGGAACGGGAAAAATGGCGCGGCGATACGGCATGCACCGACCCGAAGGTAGCGGGCGATGCGCTATTGCCGACGTTTTCACTCGGCACACCTGAAATCGACCCGCGGGTCTATGACCGGATGTACGCGCTGTGGCGCAAGGATTTTGAGTCCGACAAAGGGTATACGCAAATGGCCATGACGCAGGGCGGAAAGAAAGAGTAAGCGATATTTGCCGATGGATTGTCATGGCTATGACAGAATTTTTTATACATACATCTGACCATCCCGCATAACCCGTGATGCACAACAAAGAGAATCTGCTCCGACCATCTCCGTGCCGCTGCAAGGTTCGGGGATGATTCGTTTTTCTGAACACATCTTTTTGCGATCTCAGAATAGTTTTCGTCAAAATTAACAACGTGTATCGTCACGGCTCACGCATGAAAAAAGCGATGTAAAGTCAGGGGGCTTTACAGGCGAGGAATAATCTGCTATCATAAAATAAAAAAGGTGAAAAACATGATAGCAAAATATTTTAGCGAAGTCGAAGATAGACGAGAGCCATGG
>JAFSYM010000036.1 GCA_017450005.1 Clostridia bacterium | reverse complement strand
TCCGAAAAGGGCGTGCGGTATGCGGCCAGATTTACAGTGGTTATTTCGTTTTGCGGGTATGCCTGCAGCGCACAATAAAGGCTGTAGGGCGTACCGGACCAGGAGCGCGGATCTGTAATGTCCTGTGACGAGGCCATGCAAATCTTCATGCAGCTCAGCTCCTTTTATTTTTCTTCGATGGTATACTCGCCGCTGCGCAGCGGAAGGGTCGTCGCGTTGTGCACGCGGCCGGACTGCCTCTGCGGATCTTTGAAAACATAGCCTGCGGGCAGGATGATATCGCCGACGATCGCGTCGGGGCACTCGATGTTCAGCAGAATCTGCGTGCCCTCGCGCCGCCAGCCCACACGGACTCTGCCGGTCGGAGCGGCGTAATGCGCTTTGGCAAAGGACAGCGCGCGCAGAAAGTCGGGACGCACGTCGATGCGGTCGGGCGAGGTGCTTTGCGGATTGACGCAGATACCGGCGACACGCTGAATGAACCAGCTCGTGATATCGCCGAAGAAGTGATGATTCAGGGAGTTCGGCTCGTCCAGACGTTCCGGCTCGGTGAAGACTTCCGGCAGCGACGTCAGTCCCTGCTCAATGAAGAACCCGTAGGACGGGTAGTCGCGGCGTGTAATCATGCGGAAAGCGAGGTCGCCGCGGCCGCACTGCGAGAGCGCGTGGAAGATGGCGCGCAGTCCGATCATGCCGCAGTCAAGATGGCCGTCTGCCTCCTCGACAAGCTGCACCAGCACGCGGGAGGCCTCGGCCTTTTCGCTGTCCTCAAACACGTTGTAATACAGACAGATTGCCTGCGCCGTCTGGCAGCGTGAGCGTACTGTCATGGTCGCAAAGTCAATCAGGTTGCGGCGAATGGCGCAGCGGAAGGATGTGTACAGCGTTTCGGCAAAGTCCGCCTGCGTCGTCAGACCCAGCGCGCGGAACAGACGCATGGATTTTTCGCAGATATACATGGCCATCACGCTGTCCGTCAGATACAGCGGCGCTACGGGATCGCCCGCGCCGCGCATCGGCTGCAGCCAATCGCCCAGGCCGATTGCCAAAAGTCCGTCTGGACGGCGTTTTGCCGAAATATACGACAGATAACGCAGCATACTTTCGCTGCATTCACGCGCCGGCTCCAGATCGCCGCGCAGACGGTAAATCTGCCAGCAAAGCTCCGTGAGTACATTGTCCCATGCGGGACCGTTGCCCCATGCAAAGCCCCAGCCGCCGGTCGGTACGATACCGGGGAGACTGCCGTCCGGCGCCTGCGCTCTGCAGATGTTGCGCAGCCACTCGCGGTAGCTCTTTTCGGCGGTCAGCGTCAGCAGTACGTGCTCGGCTGAAACGGCGGCGTCGCCTGTCCATCCGTTCTTTTCGCGGTGCGGACAGTCGGTCGGGAAGTAGTAGAAATTGGCCAGGTCGGAACGGCGCGCCATGTCGCCGAGCGTATTCATCGTCTCGTCCGAGCAGGCAAAGCCGCCGCGCTCAGAGAGGTCGGAATTGGCCGTGAGCATCGTCAGCGTTTCGGGAACAGCCTGTTCCGCCGCCAGTCCCCAGACCAGCGCATAGCGGAAGCCGTGGTAGGTAAAGGCAGGCTCGAAGATTTCCTCGCCCTCGCCCTTGCAGATATACAGGTCGGTCTGCGCGTAGCCGGGCGGATAGAAGTCGATGTTCTGCACGGACGGCTCATCCTTGCTGTTGACGAACTCGCACATCTGAATGAGGATGCGCTGACCCGCTTCGCCGCGGATGCGCAGGCGCACGATGCCGGCGGTATTCACGCCGAAATCGTACAGCATGCCGGGCTTGGAGTACAGATCGAATTTGAACTGTGTATCGAGCTTCATGCAATCGCGCGGATCGAACTTTTTGCACAGCATGGCGCGGCGTATGGAAACGGGTGCGCGCTCCCCGGTCACAACGATCGGGTCGGCCTCGCACAGGCGGAACTCGCCGCGCGGCATCTCCGCCGGAAAGACAAAGTCCCAGCCGCTGTCGTCAAAATCCGGCGCGCACCAATCGTCGATTGCCTGCCGCGCGTCATAAAACACGCCGCTGCGCAGGTCGTCGAACAGGATGCCCGACGGCGCGGTGCGGAACGTCTCGTCCGCGTCGAGCGTAAACGTATCGCCGTTTTTGAGCGTTGCGGTCAGGTGCAGCGCGAAACGCGGAACGCCGCGAAAACGCGCAATATCGAAATCCCAGACGCGGCCGCCCGGGCAGTTCTGCATACCGTTGCCCAGAATCAGGCCGACGGCGTTTTTGCCGTTTTGCAGCAGCGCCGTCACGTCGTAGCGGTCGAAGTAGACGATGTCGTCGGGGCACGAAATATACGGCGCAAGCAGACCCTTGGTGATCTTCTGCCCGTTGAGATACAGATCGTAAAAGCCCAGACCGCTGACGAGAATCTCGGCGTGTGTGACGTCCGGGACGCAGAACGATTTGCGGATGTACGGGGCGTTTACGTGCTTTTCATAGGTGTTGTATGTTTTGGTCGCTGCGAAAAATTGCTGCGGGAACTGCATGTAATCATCCTTTCCGGTTGAAACTTCCGTTGATAGTTTCAGTATAATCGTTTTTGGACGTAAAATCAACTGCGGATTTTTTGTGTCGTCATCCTGTAACAAAATGCGACAGACGAGGGGCGAATAAAACACAATTTGTGGTGGCATTTTGATTGACAAGCGGAACATCTTGTGATAAAATAACAACAACATAGCAAGGGGAGGGATCGCCGTGTCCGAAATCGGAATGCTGCTTCGCACACTGGCGGAGGTCGGCGTAGTGATTGCGCTGCTGTTCGGCTTTATGCGGGAGAATAAGTTTGTCAAGGCCGAGCGGAAGGCTTGGCGGTTTCTCCGCGTTCTGCGGCGAAAAGCGCACGACGCGCGTGAAAAGGAGCTCGAGCGCGAACTGCTTGACGCGCAGTATGCCGACGAATATGAGACGGAACGCCGCAGCAAGCCCTCGGTCAAAAAGACTGCCGGCGGCAAAAAGAAACGCAAGTCGTCGCGTGACCGCGTGGCGTGACGTAAAAAACGGACAGGGCTGCCTGTCCTTTTTTGTTTTAGGCAACACCGCACAATTGGGGTGTGCGGATTGCGCAGCAAGATTTTTTGTCAGGTTGTACAAAAAGATCGCAGGCTTGCTGACGCAAGTCAAGAGATTTTTGTGCAGCATGACAGAAACAGATTCAAGCAAGGCGCACATCACGATTTGTGCGGTGTTGCCTTAAAGGAGAGAATTATGACACACAACGAGATGTTTGGCAATGCTGTCTGGGTGCAGGCAGACTCGGCGTGCGTTGCGCCGGAATTTCGCGCCGTATTTGCGGCAAGCGCCGGAGAACGGGCGCAGATCATCGTTTGCGGTCTGGGATTCTTTGAATTGTATCTGAACGGCAAGCGCGTTTCGGACGACCGGTTTGTGCCGGTCGACAGTCACTATCACGCTTATGACGACTGCTTCTGTACAAAGGAATTCGGCGAGGAGATGGCGAGCCGCGTATATGCGCTGCGCTATGATCTGTCCGCGTTTCTGACCGACGGCGAAAACGTGTTGACCGCTGTCGTTGCGCCCGGCTGGTATTTCCGCTACGGGACGTGCAAGCTGTGTTTCCGCATTTGTCTGGACGAGCGTGAGGTTCTGTCCGACGCGCGTGTGCAGTGGCGGCCGAGCGCGGTCACGGCATATAATCTGACGCGCGGCGAGACACAGGACTATTACGCGCCTGCACAGCCGTGGCGGCCGGTCAGGGTTGCCGAACTGCCGCCGACGTCGTTTTTTGTGCAGGACTGCCCGCCGGATCGCGTGATCCGTTCACTGACGCCGCGGCTGCTCTGCGAAACACCAGATGCATACTATTATGACATCGGCGAAAACCTGACCGGGTGTCCGGTGCTGGCCTGCACGCAGGCAGGCGCGCAGGTTTCTGTGCACACGGGCGAGATGTACGACGCCCGGACGCATTCTCTGCCGGATTATTGGGCGCACAATCAGGTCTGTACGTTCCGCTGCGACGGTACGGCGCGGGAATACGCGCCGCGCTTTACGTGGTGTGCCGGACGGTACTTTGCGGTCAGCAAACCGGCGCGCATGATCCGCTTTGACGAGGTGCACACCGATGTGGCGGTCGCGTCCGCGTTCCGTTCGGACAGCGAACAGCTCAACTGGTTCTATGATGCGTTTCTGCGCACACAGCTTTCCAACATGCACGCCGGTATCCCGTCCGACTGCCCGCATCTGGAGCGGCGCGGCTACACCGGCGACGGACAGCTTGTGTGTGAGGCGGGGATGCTGCTGCTGCACAGCCGCGACTTTTACCGCAAATGGATGCGCGACATCTCCGACTGTCAGGACAGAAAGAGCGGGCATGTGCAGTACACCGCGCCGTATGTACAGTCCGGCGGCGGACCCGGCGGCTGGGGCTGCGCGATTGTGGAAGTGCCCTATACATACTGGAAGGTTTACGGCGATATGGAGCCGTTCCGTACATATTTCCCGCAGATGCTGCGGTATTTTGACTACCTGAACGCACACAGTGAAAACGACCTTGTGGTTTCCGACCAGCCGCAGCAGTGGTGCCTGGGCGAGTGGTGCGTGCCGGGGCAAAAGCAGCTCGACGGCATTCCGCTGCCGAATCCGCTGGTCAACAACTACTTCTTCGTCAAATCCATCGACCGCATGCTGGAGCTTGCGCCCGCGATCGGACAGAGCGAACAGCTTCCCGCGCTGCGTGCGCTGCGCGAGCGGAAGACACGGGCGATTGTGCGCGCGTATTATGATCCGCAGACCGGCGATTTTGCCGCAAACGGCAACTGTGCCAATGCGTTTGCACTCGATATCGGTCTGGGCGACGCGCGCACGCTGCAAAATCTTGTGCGTCATATTGAGGCTATGGAGTGTGTGGACACGGGCATCTTCGGCACGGATATCGTCCCGCGCATCCTGTTCGAGCGCGGATATGCCGACCTCGCGTTCCGCTTTCTCACGCTGACAAAGCAGCCGTCCTTCGGCCACATGCGGCAAAGCGGCGCAACAACGCTTTGGGAGGAATGGGATGCGCCGCGCTCTATGTCGCACCCGATGTTCGGCGCAGCGGTACGGTACCTGTTCCAATACGTCCTCGGCATCCGGCAGACGGACGGTTCATGCGGCTTTGCACGCGTCGTGATTGATCCGGCACGGATTGCGGGTCTTGCACATGCGTCCGGCAGGCTGGACACAATCCGCGGCACAATTTCCGTGACGCTGGACAGAACGTCCGGCACGCTGCGCGTGACGATACCGGAATCGGTCGAGGCGGTTTATCTGTGCAGCGGTCAGACACACGCGCTGCACGCGGGCGAGAACACGATTGCATTATAAGGAGGCACACCATGATCCATGTAGAGAAAAAGCTCGGTTTCGGCTGCATGCGTCTGCCCATGAGCGGCGATGAAATCGACACGGCGCAGTTCTGCGAAATGGTCGATCTGTTTCTGGAAAACGGCTTCAACTATTTTGACACAGCGCACGGCTATCACAGCGGAAAAAGCGAGACCGCGCTGCGCGAGTGTCTCACATCGCGCTATCCGCGCGAACGGTATCTGCTGACGAATAAGCTGTCGAACGGCTTTTTTGAGACGCAGGCGGATATCCGTCCGTTCTTTGAAAGTCAGCTTCGCGCATGCGGTGTGGACTACTTTGATTTCTACCTGATGCACGCGCAGGAGCGCAGCAATTATGAAAAATACAAGCGCTGCCGTGCGTACGAAACGGCGCTTGAACTGAAAGCAGAGGGCAAAATACGACACTTCGGCATCTCTTTTCACGACACGGCGGATATGCTGCGACAAATTCTGACGGAGTACCCGCAGATTGAGGTCGTGCAGCTGCAGTTCAACTACCTTGACTTCGACGATCCGGCTGTACAGAGCCGCAAATGCTACGAAGTCTGCCGGGAATTCGGCAAGTCCGTGCTTGTGATGGAGCCGGTCAAGGGCGGCAGTCTTGCGAATCCGCCGCAAACGGTGCGCACAATTCTCGACGATCTGCACACCGACAGTCCTGCTGCGCTGGCGATTCGTTTTGCAGCAGGGTTTGAAGGGATTCTCTGTGTATTGTCCGGCATGAGCACGCCGGAAATGGTGCGGGAGAACACAGCTGTCATGCGTGACTTCCGCCCGCTCAGCGACGCCGAGCGCACGGCGGTCAACGCGGCTGCCGCGGCGTTTTTGCAGCAGGAGCAGATTCCGTGCACGGCATGCCGCTACTGCACGGACGGCTGCCCGAAACGCATTGACATCCCGTCCGTCTTTGCGTGCGTCAATGCGCATACGCTGCACCGGGACTGGAATGCCGGATACTATTACGAGATCCACACCGCGTCCGGCGGCAAGGCGTCCGACTGCATCGGCTGCGGAAAATGCGAACAGATCTGTCCGCAGCATCTGCCGATCCGCAAGCTGCTGCCAAAAGCAGCAAAACTCTTTGAGTAAAAATGCAAAAAAGCGTTGACGGATTGGGCAAAGTATATTATAATGAAATAACAAAAGAAATCTTTTTTGTAAATTCTGCCAACCAAAGGAGGCTTTTCTATGGCTACAGACGGCAACCCCCTGCTCCTGATTGACAACAGCACCATGTACGTGATCGGCAAGGGCACGTATAAAGTGGAATCCATGACGTTTGCCGAGGCCAAGGCAATTATCGACATCTTCGGCGAGGAGGACGTGCTTCGCTGCTATACGGACAGCGAGATCGACCGCGTGATTCACGATTACGTCGGCGTAGAGGAACGCGATTTCCCGCGCAAAAAGATCACGCAGATGCGCGTCGGCCAGGTGGCGATCGCGTTCAAGGAGCATATCTCTCCCTCCGAGACACAGCCGATTATCGACGTCGGCGACGGTGCGCAGGCGCAAAAAATCCAGAATATCTACATCTACTGTGAGATCATCACCCGCATGACCTGAGTCTGCGGGATCGGAAACCGAATACAAACCCGAATAAGAAGAACCGCCGCACGAAACCGTGCGGCGGATTTTCTGCTGTTCAGTGCTTTTTGTTAAATGCTTTGCCGCAGCGTATGCAGCTGCGCGTTGACGGAACGGATCTCGGTGATGTCTGTCAGATTGACGACGCCGTCGTGCGTTACATCCGCCGCGAAATAATTGGCGGAATCCGGTGTATAGTCGGAGATTCTTGCATTGATGTTTCGCAAGGCAGTAATATCGCTGGTCGTCAGCATACCGTCTCCGTTGACGTCGCCGAATATAATAACCGTGTACTCTGCGTCGACAGAGCCGGTTTGGTCGTTGATAAGCCGGATGAGCGTACCGGTGCCGATCGCGCCGTTCGTGACGATCTCCAGATGCCCGTCGCCGTTGACCGACAGATATTCGCTGCGCAGTGTTTCCTCCGTCATGCCGAAGTCAAGGCCGTAAAGGAAGGCGCGTTCGTCATCCAGCACCGCGGTCGAGGCCGCAGCGATCGTCGGCGCGACGTAATTCTTTGTCCAGTGCGCCCTCAGCGTATGGTTTTCGAGGATCATGACCGGCGAATCCTCCGTGATCTGCGTGCCGTCCGGCAAATACCACCCGTCGAACGTATAGCCCTCGCGCACCGCGACAGGCAGCACGCCGTACTTTTCGCCTGTGAATACTGTGATCGCCGGAATGCCGCACGCGCCGCCGTCCGGATCGAGCGTGACGGTGTAGGCGTCTGCCGTCCACTGCGCGTAGAGCATCAGGTTTGCATTGACGGAATATACGCTTCCGGCAGTATAGTTTGTTCCAGATCCATCTTTCTTTGTATTCCATCTCAGGAAAGAATAGCCGGCTTTTTCGGGGATAGTCGTACTCAGATTAATAGATTGATTATACTCTTTTGAGCTCGGATGAGGCGCGCCATAACCACCATTCGGATCATACTGAAGTGTAAACGTCTTCTGTTCTACGACCGTAAACTTATAATATTTTGCATCTGTTGAAGAACAGGCATTTCGTGCAACCACCGCAACACTGTATTCACCAAGATCGGAATACCACATTGTGAATGTATGACCTGTAACAGCATCTGTTCCAAGCCATTGCCCATTATGATAAACACCAATCCAGTAATCCGTTGCATAGTCAGCATTAAAGGTTACCTTCACAGCCTCATTTTTGATTGCATATTTTTTATTGCCTGTAAGTGTAAAGTTTTGTGGCATATAGTCGCCTTCATTTCCAACGTAAAAACTTGCATAACCTCCTGTTGATCCATAGCTGTTACGTGCAACCACAGCAATATCATACTTTCCAACCCATGGATAATCAACGGTGATTTGCTTATCTGTTGTCACATAGTCGTTAAACAACACATCGTCCTTGTAAATACCAACCCAATAATCATCTGCTCCATTTGAATCAAAAGATATGATAATAGGATCATTGATTAAGTTTACACTTTTATTAACCTTTACTGTCGGTTTCGTCGGCGGATTCTGAACATCCAAAACTGTAAACTTAACATATTTTGTTTCCGATGATGAACACGGGTTCATCGCTACAATTGCAACACTGTACTCACCGGGATCGGCATATTTGACTGTGATGGAATTGCTCGTATAGTTATCACGCAATACCCATTCATCATTATGATAGATTCCGACCCAATATGCAGTAGTATAATCGGCGGAGAATGAAACTGTAACGCTTTCGTTTTTCATAACTGATTGTTTACTGCACGATACGGTAAAGTTCTCCGGTTCATAGTCTCCTTCGTTTCCAACGTAAAAGCTTGCATATCCCGAAGCATCGCCACAATTATTAACTGCAACGACGACGACATCATATTTTCCTACCCATGGGTAATCTACAGTAATAGAATTACCGTTGTAAACAGAATAGTCGTTAAACAAAACGTTATCCTTATATATCCCGATCCAATAGCGCTGTACTCTTTCGGCGGAAAAGGATATGGTTATATCATCATTAACCATTGCTATACTCTGGTCGACTGAAACTGTCGGCGATGTTGGTGGTTCCGTAAAGACAATAAAATCCGGCACAACAAAACACTTTGGCGAATTTATCGAATACTTTGATTTGTAAGCCGGAACGTTTTTATTGGAAGACTGCTCAACAACGTAGATATACGTATCGTCAACATCGTAAATCAACGCAACATGACCGGCATAGTAGTAGTCTGTACTCCAGCACGCCATATCGCCTTTCTGCGGAATATATCCGTCTGAGTAATACTGACGTGTCCATCCGTCAGGCAGCGTTGCATATTCGGCATATATATAGGCATTGCCGAGTTCTTGAGTATACAATCCGCCAACGTCTGCAAAATACTTCAAAGCCAAATCTTTGCAGTCGTATCCAACTCCGCCGCCGTCAACATTCCAACCATGTCCCAAAACCTTATCCAGCATCCATGCGGCTGCGGATTCCCGCGTATAACCGTTGGTGGATGCAGATGCATTGAATGAAGCGATCGGAACACAGTTCAAAAGCAGAACCATCAAAAGAACGGCTAATGCACGTTTAACATGCCGCTGCAATGTGCCAGCATCAAAACGCCGCAGCAGAATCAACTTTTGCTTTTTCACGATACCATCTCCCCATAAAACTCAAAATCATCTCGTCTTGTCCTATGACAGGACAATGATGCAGTGTAAATATGGTAGCATACATTTTGTCCTATGTCAAGACAAAACGGAAGGGATGAAATGCATGGCACGTATCATAGACGGGGAAAAAATGAACATGGTCGGACGGAACGTTCGTCTTTTGCGCAAGAAACGCAGGATGAGTCAGCAGGCGCTTTCAAACAAGTTAGAGCTGCTGGGAATCTATGTCTGCCGCGGTTCCGTCTCGCGCATCGAAGATCAATCCCGCACTGTAACAGATATCGAATTATACGGAATCGCCAACGTGCTGCAAGTGTCTATTGAAGAATTATTTCAGACAGTATAAATAAACGGTGTCATTGAAAGCGAAGCAATCCGTTCCCCCGAAGAACGTTCAGACAAGAACAGGGAAAACGGATTGCTTCGTCGCTAAAGCTCCTCGCAATGACAAATCTTTTTTTGCGCATGCGCCGCCGGAAACGGCATGTTGCCGAACGAACGGGCGGTCATGCCCGCCCCTACAAACGGCACTGTTCCGGCATTGCGCCGAACGTCGGGACGATGTGGGCATCGTCCTCTGCGGAAGGTGCATCGGCGGCATCCTGTAGGGAACGCATATATGCGTTCCGCCTCTGCGCATTCCCGGCGTGCAAGCAGAGGCGTGCATGACCGCCCGACGGGGCGCTGCCCCGAAAAAACGAAAAAGAATCGCAGGCAAAAATTTGCCCTCTTCACGGAATTTTGCGGGATAAGAAAACGTCCCCTTGTTTGTCATTGCGAGCGCCTTTTAGGCGCGCGGCAATCCGTTCTCCTCCTTGTTCATTTATGCACTACCGGAGTTACGGATCGCCGCGACGCTTCGCGCCTCGCGATGACACCGCTCTTTACCGACATCTGACCATCCCGCAAAAAAACCGTGATGAACCAAAACTTGAAAGCGAAAAAACGCGGGGCTGCCGGATCGGCAGCCCCGCGGGTTTCCATATCTTATTTCTTATATTCTCTGCGCGGACGGCGATGCTCGCCGCCGCCGTCGCGGTTTTCGCGGCGCGGACGACGCGGACGCTCCTCGTCGACGTCGTTTTCGGGCGTCATGCCCTCCAGCTCGATGAGCGCGTCGCGGCGGGAGAGATTCAGTCTGCCCTGGTCGTCGATCTCGGTGACCTTGACGATCACTTCGTCGCCGACAGCGACAACGTCCTCCACCTTATTCACGCGCTTGACATCCAGGCGACTGATGTGCACAAGGCCTTCCTTGCCGGGCGCGATCTCGACGAATGCGCCGAAGTCCATAATGCGCGTCACGACGCCCTTGTAGAACGTGCCGGGCTCGGGATCCTTGGCGATCGTCTCGATGATCGTCAGGGCGCGCTTGGCGTTCTCCAGATCGAGGGAGCTGACAAAGATGGTGCCGTCCTCTTCCACGTCGATCTTGCAATCGCACTCGGCGCAGATCTTCTGGATGACCTTGCCCTGCTTGCCGATCACGTCGCCGATCTTTTCGGGCGAGATCTTGGTGGTCAGCATCTTGGGCGCGTACTTGCTCAGTTCCTTGCGCGGCTCGGCAATCACGGGAAGCATAATCTCGTCGAGAATGTAGCAGCGCGCGGTATACGTCTTGTCAAGCGCTTCACGGATGATCGCGGGCGTCAGACCGTGCACCTTCAGATCCATCTGGATGGCGGTGATGCCCTTCTTGGTGCCGGCAACTTTAAAGTCCATATCGCCGAAGAAATCCTCAAGGCCCTGGATGTCGACCATCGTCATGAAGCGGTCGCCCTCGGTGATCAGACCGCAGGAGATACCGGCGACAGGCGCCTTGATCGGCACGCCGGCGGCCATGAGCGCAAGCGTCGAGCCGCAGACGGAGCCCTGCGAGGTGGAGCCGTTGGAGGACAGAACCTCGGACACAAGGCGGATGCAGTACGGGAACTCCTCGACGGAGGGGATCACCGGCAGCAGCGCGCGCTCGGCCAGTGCGCCGTGACCGATCTCACGACGGCCGGGGCCTCTGGCGGGACGCGTCTCGCCCACGGAGTAGGACGGGAAATTATAGTGATGCATGTAGCGCTTGCTGTCCTGATTGTCGATGCCGTCGAGCGTCTGGCAGTCGCTCATCGTGCCGAGCGTCGCCACGGTCAGCACCTGCGTCTGACCTCTGGTAAACATGCCGGAACCGTGTACGCGCGAGAGCAGATCGACCTCGGCATTCAGCGGACGGATCTCGTTGATACCACGGCCGTCCACACGCTTGCCGTCGTCGAGCAGCCAGCGACGCACGACGTACTTCTGCAGTTTGTACAGGCAGTCCTCGATCATGAACTCGCTGTCGGGATAAATCTCGTCGAACTTCTCGTGCACAGAGGCATAAACAGGCTTGAGCCGCTCGTCGCGGATGCGCTTGTCGTCGGTATCGAGCGCGGCGCGCACATCCTCAATGGCGAACGCCTTGATCGCCTCGAACATTTCGGGATCGGGATCGTTGGACGGGAAGTCGACCTTTTCCTTGCCGACTTCGTCGCGGATACCCTTGATAAACTCCACGATGCGCTGGTTTTCGGCATGGCCGAACATGATCGCATCGTACATCTGATCGTTGGGCACTTCGTTGGCGCCGGCCTCGATCATGGCAACCAGATCGCTTGTGGAAGCGACGGTCAGCTGCAGATCGGAAATCTCGCGCTGCTCGGCGTTGGGGTTAATGACCAGCTCGCCGCCGCAGAGGCCGACGGATACGCCGGAGATGGGGCCGTCCCACGGAATCTCGGAAATAGAGATGGCGATGGACACACCGATCATGGCGGTGATTTCGGGCGAGCAGTCGGGATCGACGCTCATCACGGTGGCGACGACGCCGACGTCGTTGCGCATATCCTTGGGGAACAGGGGGCGGATCGGACGGTCGATCACACGCGCGGCAAGCGTCGCCTTTTCACTGGCGCGGCCTTCACGGCGCTGGAAGGAACCGGGGATCTTGCCCACGGAATACAGCTTTTCCTCAAAGTCCACGGACAGCGGGAAGAAGTCAATGCCGTCGCGGGGCTTGGCGGACATGGTTGCGGTGCAGAGCACTTCGGTCTCGCCGTAGCGCGCCAGAACAGCGCCGCCCGCAAGCTGTGCCATCTTGCCGACTTCCGCCACGAACGGACGGCCGGCGATTTCTGTACGGAACGTTTTGAAATCCTTAAAAAACATCTTTCTGTCTCCTTTATTTATTCCGCAGCCCCGACCCGGTCTTAGCAATAGATCCGCTGTTTGAGCAGTCAAACAGTCGATGCACTGCTAAAGCCGCTTACAAGGCTGCGGTGATGGATTAAACGCAAGCACAGGGACGGCCGGGTAGCAGCCGCCCCTGTGGATGGATCTTATTTACGCAGACCCAGTCTCGCAACGATCGAACGGTAACGCTCGATGTCCACCTTCTGCAGGTAGGCGAGCAGGTTACGTCTGTGACCGACCATCTTCAGAAGACCACGTCTGGAGTGGTGATCCTTCTTGTGCACCTTCAGGTGCTCGGTCAGGTCGTTGATGCGCTTGGTCAGGACAGCGATCTGTACCTCGGGAGAACCGGTGTCGCCCTCGTGCGTCGCGTATTCCTGCATGATCGCGGTTTTTTCTGCTGCTGTCATTTCTTTCACCTCATTTTATATTTTGCCATGCTCCCAGTAGCGGGCAGGTGACTGCCGCAAGGCGGCTTGCTCCCGAAACCGAGAAAACAGGCAAAGGTATTATACCACGTGAGCCGGGTGTTGTAAACCCCTTTTTTAAATTATTTTTGATTGCGCAATTTAATCCCACTCGTCGCGGAAATAGCCGCGCGTATCGGCGCTGCGGCCTGCGGCGTCCGTCACGGTGAAGCGCACATAAGACGCCTTGGACGGGAGATTGAACTCGGCGCAATCAACCGTTTCCCCGTTTTGTGCGGGATATACGGCGCACGTATCCTTGCCGCCGAAGATCATGGCGATGCGCACCGCGTCCGAGCAGGCGATCCGCGCCTTGCCGCCGCCGATTTCTAGCGAATGAATCACCGGCCCCATCGAGGAGTAGAAGTCGCCCGCGTCCATGGCGGCAATCACGCCCTCATAGGTCAGCGCATCGTCCGGAAGATTGAACATCGTAAAACCGCCGAACGAATCGTCGCCCGGTCTGCCGAGGCCGAGCTCGTTGTGGTTGTCATCCGCCGAATGGGCGAAGACGCGCTTTCCGCGCCGCAGAAGCATGTCGTACAGGCAGGTGTTGTATTCGTTCAGGCCGCTGCGAAACGCGCTGAAGTTGCAGATTTCCATCGAGAAATATCCCTCGTAGCGGAACAGCTCGTCGAAATCCTCCATCGACCACACAGGGTGATTGAGCGTGACAAGATAGCCGTCCTCGCGTGCGGTTTCGATGAAGCGATTGATGTACTGCGGCGTGTATTCCCGCGCTTCCTCACTGCCGAAGCGGTGCATGGCGGCACGTTCGGCAGGGTCCCTGACGTACTTGACGTATGCGTCGTTGAAGCAGATCAGGTCCGTATTGTGCGGATCGCGCGCGAACAAATTCAGATGCAGCTCGCGGCTGAATGTGTCGTACCGGCAGGCGGGATCCGGGCGGATATACGCCTCGTATCCGGTCAGCATCAGGAAGTCCGCCTCGCTCAACGCGGTGTGATTGTGCGGGCGTTCATGATCGGTGATGGAGAGAATCGAATAGCCGTGCGCGCGGTAAGCCTCTTTCAACTGTTCGGGCGTGAGTTTGCCGTCCGACAGTACGCTGTGGCAGTGCAGGTTCGCCTTGAACTGGGTTTCGCGTATCTGTTGCATGCAGCATCCCTTCTTTCACGGGAAGTATAGCACATCGGACGGACAGAATCAACCGCGAAGCGCTGCGTCCGAAAAAATGGTTGCGTTCCCTACACGGCGTCGCCGATTTGCCGCTCTCGGCGTTGCATGCGCAGCTATTGATCTGTCATTGCGAAGGCTCGAAGCGCCGACCGAGCCGGCACGCGAGACGAATGCGGGAAAACATTTCCTACTGCTGAACGTCCAAACGACAGCGTTCCCGACGTCTCACCTCATCCGACCTCGCTGCGCTCGGCCACCTTCCCCTCAAGGGGAAGGCAAATGAACCGGCATTGCGCCGATACGGCGTCGCGTATACAAAAAAGAGCTGTCATTGCGAGTCATTTTAACGACGAAGCAATCCGTTTCCTTGTGCGGTAAGTGATGCCGTTTCGGGGGAACGGATTGCCTCGCTTCGCTCGCAATGACAGCGGGTTGTTTTGTTCGTTTCAGGTTTTGTCTTTACAAGTACGGAAGTCCGGTTACGGCGTGTACGTCGCCGCTTCGTGATAGAAGTATTCGTAAGGGTTCTCTACGCCCGCAAAGTATGCGGATACGTCTGTACCTTGGGGATTTACATACCGGTTGTCCGGGGTGATGATGATTTCCATAAATCCGGCGTACACATACAGCAGCTTTTCGCCCTTGTGCGCGTTCAGGAACGCGGTGTAATTCCCGAACCACGGACCGCCGAACGCAGGTGACGCAGACAGCTTGCCGTTCTCTTTCGTGAGCGTGATGATCGCAATGAGCTTGCCGCTTTCGTTGTAGGCGAGGTAGTCGCGGAAATTCTGCCGCACTTCGAGCGGTTTGCCTTCCGCACCGTCGTAGGAAACGTGGCAGTAACCGGCTTTGGAATAGGTGATGTCCTCTGCCGGGACACCGCTCGCCGCAAGCGCGGAACCGATCCATGTGTTCTCGCGCAGATACGCCAGCGCCTCGGCATCCGTGATTTTCTCGCCGACAACCTTCACGCCCGGTTTTGCGCCGGTTACATGTGGCACGACAGGAATCACCCAACCGCCTGACTGTATATCGCCGCCGTAGGTCGAACCGGCGCCATCCTTGGGGGTAACCGTGGTCGGCTCGGTCGGGTCCGGTTTCCACGGCGCCCCGCTTCTGCCCTCGTCCGGAACATTTGCACCGCCGTAGATTTTTGTGGTTTGCGCGGGTTCGCCGTTTCCGTTCCACGCGGCTTCCCGGTTTCCGTTTTGAAACGGCGGAAAGACGACCGGATCTTCGGGTACGGTCGGATCATCGGGCCGGGTGACGGCGGTTTGCTCCTCAAAGGCTCCGCCCGGTACAATCGGTTTGTCTGCTGTTTGGCTTTCGCCGGCTGCCGGTGCAATCGGTACCTTCCCTTTTTGCGCGGCAACGCCGATCCCCACGCACAGCGCCAGCACAATCATACCGACGCCTGCCGCCATGATTCGTTTGTTCCGCGCGGTTTTCCGCGTTTCATATTCGCCTTTTCGCGCCATAACGATTTCATAGATTTCACTGTTCGTCTTCATACGCAAACCCATCCTTTCCGAGTTGTGTTTTCAGCGCCTCGCGCGCACGGCTGAGCAGAACCTTCGCGCTGCCCTCGCTCCTGTGCATGATCTTTGCAATATCCGCAACCTTCTGATCCTCGAAATACCGCAGCCACAACACCGTATAATACTCGCTTTTCAGCTTCTTCATCGAAAATGCCAGACGGCGGTTGCGCTCGTCCTCTATGTACAGCTCCTCCGGCGACGGCTTGTCCGACGTCGCCTCGCCGAGTTCTTCCATGCCGACCGTCCCGTGCTTGTTCCTTTTGCGCACAAGATCCGCCGCTGTATTGCGACCGATACAAAACAGCCACGTTTTAAAGGACGCTTTGCCGCTGTACCGCGGCCTTCTGGTTGCCAGTTTTACAAAGGTTTCGATCGCCGCTTCTTCCGCGGCATCCTCCTGCCCGACAAAGGACAGAAGGAACATCTGCAGCGGCATCCGGTAGCTTTCGATCAGTTCCGCAAGGCCTGCATCGTCACCTTCCAGAAAACGGCGGTAGCTACTTGCACCGTTATCCATAGGCTGCTCCTTTCCGAAAGAGCCGTCTTTCTGTGCTCTTTCACCTATTATACGACAAATCTGCGAAAAAGGTAACAGTACAACTCAAAACATTTTTTCCTGCCAAGTTTGTTTTCTCCGGAGTTGCAGATTCGGCCTGCGCGTGGTATAATCGATACAAATATAATGTAGAAAGGAACCGACTATGGAATTCAAAGATGTCATCCGGAACCGCTACTCCTGCAAAAAGTATGCAGACAAACAGGTGGAGAGCGAAAAACTGACTGCGATTCTCGAAGCCGCACGCCTCGCGCCGACAGCCAAGAATCTGCAGGAGCAGCATATCTATGTGCTGCAGTCTGCTGATGCGCTTGCCGCAATCGACGCTGTCACGCCCTGCCGTTACGGCGCGCCGACCGTTCTGGTCGTTGCGTACAACAAGGATAACGTGTTCACCTATCCCGGCGGCAAACGCGATTCCGGCGCGGAGGATGCGACCATCGTGGCGACACATCTGATGCTGGCCGCTGCGGACAACGGCGTGGACAACTGCTGGATCAACTTTTTCGATCCGGACAAGCTGGCCGAAGCGCTGCACCTGCCCGAAAACGAGGAAATTCTCATGCTGCTGGATCTCGGCTATGCGGCCGCAGGCGCCGGTCCCCTGCCGAATCACGCGAGCCGGAAGCCGCTGTCCGAGACCGTCAGTTATCTTTAATAATCCCCGGCGCGGAGCGTCCGCCGCAAGCAAAACCGAATTTGAACAAATCTGTCACGATCGGAGTTTACCATGCTGCAACGAGTGCTGTCTATTCTGTTACTGCCTGCCGCGCTGCTGCTGGCGCGCATCGCGCCGCCGCCGGCTGTCCCCGCGCCTGTCACGCTGACAGAGCCAACGCCCGCCGATACGCCCGGCCGGACGGCCGACGTGATATACGGCGCTGCCGGAAGCGTGTTTTACATCCTGCGTCCGCAGGACAGCGCGCTCACAACCGTTTGCGCAGATGCGTTCGGCATGCGCGAAGACGCGCCGGACAATACGGCGGCCTTTCAGACGGCCGTCGATTACTGCCGCGCCCATCCCGATACGCGGCTTGTCATCACACCCGGCGTCTACCGCTTCACGCAGACGTCCGCGCTTGTTCTGCGGGGGCTGCGGAACGTGCGCATCGAGGGCGCGGGCGCGAGGTTCATCTTCTGCGCGCCCGGCCGGCAGATTCTCGTGACGGACTGCGAGAGTCTGGAAATCCACGCGCTGACCATCGACTACGACCGCGTCAATGATCCGATCGACGACGTTGTAGTCATTCAGAACGCCGATCCGAAATCGCACACACTGGATTTCCGCTTCTTCGAGAAGACGGACGCGGACGCCGCCATGCCCCTGCAGGCGGTGACGCAGTGCGATCCGCATTCCTTCACATTCGGCACGTCGGGCAGTGCAAAAGAAGTCTATTTTACCATGCTCGAGCAGCCGATCCTCCGTGTCGACAAGGTGTCGTCCAACGTTCTGCGCATCACGCACGACGGGTGCATGGACGGTTTTGAGGACGGCGAGACGTATATCCTGCGCCATCACATCTACGACGGCGAGGGCATCCGCACGGAAAACAGCGCGCATGTCACGTACAGCGATATGCACATTTACGGCGGCGTCGGCTGCTTCTTTGTGTTCGGCGTCGGGGCGTCGCACTTTCAGATTCTCGGCACCTGTGTCGGCGTCGACCCGCAGGACACGACCGGCGCGCACGTATCGACGTCCGCCGACGCAATCCATATCGCCAACACAAACGGCCGTTTCCGCGTGGAAGGCTGCGACATCAGCCGCCAGGGCGACGACGCGCTGAACGTGCACGACGGGCTGGGCTGCATCGAATCCGTATCGGGCGATACGGTGACAATGTTTGCGTCCGCGTTCCGGCTGATACCCGGCGACACGCTGCGCTTCAAGGACGAGGCGTTTCAGGATATCCCGGATTTCGCCGCCGTCATCGTCGCGGCGGCAGACGCCGCCGGCACGCGCAAGACCGTGCGCTTTGACCGCGACGTTTCCGCCGTGCTGCACCCCGGCTGCATCGCCCGCAACACCGCCGCGGACAGCAGCGGCTATGTGCTGCGCGGCAACTACATCCACGAAAACCGCGCGCGCGGCTTTTTGCTGCAATCCTCGTGCGGACTGTGCGAAAACAACCGCTTCTGCAAAACGCAGATGCAGGCGATCAAGGTCGTCGTGGACATCATCCCCTCCCTCTGGCAGGAAGGCACCGGCGTCAATACACTCGAAATCCGCGGCAACACGTTCGGGCAGTGCGTCGTCGGAGAAAAAAGCGAGGTCATCACGTTCGCGACGCAGCTCAACGGTAGACCGGCCGACGGATGCGTGTTTGAAAACATCGAGATTACCGGCAACACGTTTTCGGATTTTCCGCGCAGGCTCGTGAACGCGTCCAACGTCAACGGATTCCGCTTTGCGGACAACATCGTCCGAACCGGGCACAGCGGCAGCGCCCTGCGTTTCGGCACGTACTGTGAAAACGTGCGCATTCATGCAAACGTCTGGCAGGGGAAGGGCGCATGGCTCGCCGGGATACCGCGCTGCCGAAAGCTGCGAACGTGGATTTTCCTGCATGCGGCGCCGAGCGGACAGCCAAATAGGGCGGGGCAAAATGCCGTTTCCGGCAGCGCATGCGCAAATAATGAATGTCTTTGCGAGGAGCCGTAGGCGACGCAGCAATCCGTGTCTCGCCTGCCGGCTCGGTCGGCGCTTCTGCCTTCGGCAGAGGTGTCCACCGGACACCCGCGCCCCCTGTTCCTGTCTGAACGTTTTTCGGGGAGACGGATTGCTTCGCTGTGCTCGCAATGCAGTTAGATGGTAGATATTAGATGGTAGATTGTAGATGTACGCACAGAAGGCGCGGCGTAGGGGCGGCTATCAGCCGCCTGCGATTCACGGCATCGCATGGCAAAGACCGGGCGGCAGGTTGCCGAACGGTCAGAAACATGGTCGTCTCGCTCGCTTGAAGCACTTCGCGATACTCCCTGTTTCTTCCTGCGCAGCCGCCTGCTTCATCCGCCACCGACGGCGCAGGCGGCTGCGCCCCTACGATCCCGCCGGAAACGCGTATGGCTGGAACGCATGTATGCGTTCCCTACGCGACGTTGCGGTGTACTTTTGTTCCGGCGTCACAAATACATAAAAAGAACCGTCATTGCGAGACGATTTAACGACGAAGCAATCCGTTTCCTCCTGTTCATTTCCGATTGTTTTTCGGGGGGGGGGTACGGATTGCTTCGCTTCGCTCGCAATGACAGCGGGTTAGATGCCGCGCGGCGTAGGGGCGGCTATCAGCCGCCCACGATTCATGGCATAGCGCAGTAAAGTCCGGGCGGCAGGTTGCCGCCCCTACGATCCCGCCGGAAATGCGCAGAAGCGGAACGCATGGTTGTGTTCCCTACATGACGTCGCTGATACGTTTTCCGTAGGGGACGATGCCCACATCGTCCCGCGTGCGGGCAAAAAAACGGCGCATTGCCGTTTGTCCTGCCGATCATAATGCATTCGCGCACATGCAAAACATCATTTTTGCGGCGTGCTTTCATCTTGCAGTGCAACGGGTCTGCTGCAAAACCCCAAGAAGTAATTGGGGTCGATATTATAGAAAACACACAGCTTTACAAAATCCTCGATTGAGAGCTTTGCGCGGCGTTTTTCGATGTGGTCATATCCCTGCTGCGACTTATGCAGCACCGCCGCCACCGCCTTTTGCGACAAATCATTATCCAGCCGCATTGCGACCAGACGGTCAATGTAATCCATAGAATGCACCCCCTTACTATATTTTAGAGTACTCATTCTATGAGTATTGACAAATACTCAGACATTGAGTATAATTATTGTATACTTTATATGGGGGTTATTCAGATGGGTAAGAGGAAACAAGTCTTGGCTTTTTTACTGACGGTTGCATGTTTTATATTATTGACAGCACCAATGGAAATGTTTGTTCACGCTGGCTCCTTTATACCTCGCCTCAATCCGCCCGCTAAGGAGGGGTACTATGGTGTGGGTACAAGCATGAATCCCTATCAAGTCAATACTGATCTTGGAGGCGGAAACTGTACATGGTATGCATGGGGACGAGCCTATGAAATTCTGGGATCACGTCCTAACATTAATACAAGCGGAAACGCTTGCACATGGTATCCGAACAATATGAACAGCGGGGCATACGCTTTTGGAGATACTCCGAAACTTGGCGCAATTGCTTGCTGGACTGGCACAGGACAATACTCTGCAGGTCATGTTGCAGTGGTTGAAGAGATATATGATAATGGATTTGTTCGCGTATCGGAGTCTGCCTGGAGTGCAAAAGATTGGTATTTTAGAACGCGTGAAATGAGAAGCGACGGACAATATGGTAGCTTTATATTTCAAGGGTATATTTATCTAATAGATTCTGATCCGACTCCTCAGCCCGTCTCTGTGCCGGAAGGCGTATATGTATTCCATTGCGTCCGTGATACGAACATGGTATTGGATATTCAATACGATTCAAAAGAGCGCGGCGCGAATATTCAGCTGTACGAAAATCTATACAATCAAGTTCAGAAATTCCGTGTCGTGAATATGGGCGACTATTACTGCATCCAGTCAGTCTATTCCGGTATGTGGCTGGACATCGCAAGTCCATACAACGTACAGGGCTGCAATATCCAGCTTTGGAACACCAATACCAGCAAAGAACAGAAATGGGTGTTCGAGGACGCCGGAAACGGTAATGTATATATCCATTCGCTGTACGGTGAGTATCTGGATACCGGCGGGCAGGTTACAAACAGCACCAATATCCGGACATGGGATTTTGACGGTTCTACTTCGCAGCAGTGGAAACTGGAGTTGACGTCTCCCTATGACCGAAAAGAAGTGGAAGACGGCGTCTATGTTTTTCACATTGCCAGAAACAGGAACAGGGTATTGGATATCCAATGGGATTCCTTGAAGAAAGGCGCCAACATTCAATTGTATGACCCACTGTACAACCAGGAGCAGAAGTTCCGCGTTGTGAAGACAGGCAACTACTACAATATCCAATCCGTCTATTCGGGCATGTGGCTGGATATTTCATATCCGTACAACCAAGACAGCTGTAACATCCAACTGTGGGATACGAATACAAGCACGGAGCAAAAATGGGTATTTGAGGATGCGGGAGACGGAAAAGTTGCAATCCGTTCTCTATACGGAATGTATGTGGACACCGGTTTAGGCGGCCCGACCGGCCTGAACGCCAATGTGCAGACATGGCATTTTGACGGTTCAACATCACAGCAATGGATACTGGAACGGGTTTCTCCGTATGAACGTGCGAATATCGAGGACGGGGTCTACACATTTCATAGCGTTCCTGATCCGTCGAAGGTGATAAGTATTGAGGATGCTTCTCAAGAGGTCAGAGCCAATATCCAACTGTCCGACGATCAGAACAATGATGTGCAGCAGTTCCGCATCACTAAGATCGAACAGCCTGTAACTGAAACGGTTTCTTATTATTACTACAACATTCAATCTGTCTATTCCGGACACTGGCTGGATATTGCATCTCCGACAAACACGGAAGGATGTAACATTCAATTATACAACAACAATACTTTTCCGGAGGAAAAGTGGGTGTTTGAAGCCGCAGGAAACGGAAAGTACCTGATTCGTTCAATAAACGGTATCTATGCAGACATCGAGGACGGAGAGGCAAATGACAATACGAATATTCAAACAGCTTTCTATAGCGACAGTGCGTCTATGCAATGGACTCTGCATAGAGTATTCGGTGTGACTTACGATGCCAACGAAGGAAGCGGCGCGCCTGCCTCACAATTCAAGCAGGAGAATATCGCTTTGACGCTCAGCGCAGAACAGCCGAACAAAACGGGGTATACGTTCAACGGGTGGAACACAAAAGCAGACGGTTCCGGAACAGCATTCGCTTGCGCAGGAGCCTATTCTGACAACGCAGATCTGACTTTATATGCTCAATGGACACCGGCCTCTTACACCGTCACGCTCGATCCGGACGGCGGCGCGTGCGGTGTTCCGGCGATCACGGTATTCACAGGCGAAAAGTACGGCGTACTGCCTGTCGCGGTGCGCGAGGGTTATACGTTCGACGGGTGGTTCCTGCCGGACGGCACGCAGATCACCGAGGATTCGCCGGTGACGGTGTTGGCAGACCATACGCTGACGGCGCACTGGACGCAGATTTTTGTCGCGCCGACGCTCGAGGCGGCCTCGACCGCCGTGCTGGATGCGGAACGCGGTTTTCTGTACGGACTTGACTTCGGCGTGACGGAAGAAGCGCTGCGCGAGCAGTACCTGACGGTCAGCGGCGACGGCACTCTTGAGATTCTTTCGGACGGCGTGATCGGCACGGGCACAGTCATTCGCCTTATCAACGGCCAAACCGGCGAGGTTGACGCCGAATACACGGTCGTCATCTTCGGCGACATCAACGGCGACGGCATGCTCACATCCGCCGACATCACCGCGATCCGCAACATCAACGCGCGTCTGGCAACCTATGACGCGGACTCGGCTTACATCTTCGCGGCGGACGTCACGCACGACGGGGACGTGAACTCCTCCGACGTCACGGCGATCCGCTCCACGAATGCACGCATGTCTGTCATCGACCAGACCGCCGCACTGTAATCCTTTAACGTATCCGATAACAAAAACAAGGTTCTTCTTCCGAATGAAGCGGAGGAAGAACCTTTTTATTCCCTCTTCACGGATTTTTGTGGGACAAGAAAACGTCCCCTTGTTTGTCATTGCGAGCGCCTTTATGGCGCGCGGCAATCCGTTCTCCTTGGTTACGGATCGCCGCGTCGCTTCGCTCCTCGCAATGACACCGCTCTTTACCGACATCTGACCATCCCACAAAAATCCGTGATGAACCAGTTTTTTAATTCAAAAAAATCATTGAAGTTTGCGTAAAAATAGAATATAATATATAGGATAATGCGGTATAGTCTGCGTTTTTGACTTTCGGAAGGTGATACTATGGAAATTGACGCACTGCTGCGGCAGATCAAACGCGTACATTTTATCGGCATCGGCGGCAGCGGCATGTGCCCGCTGGCCGAGATCCTGCACAACGAGGGCTATGCGCTCTCCGGTTCGGACAACAACGAGAGCGACACGCTCTCGCGCATCCGCGCGCTCGGCATCCCGGTCTACATGGGACAGCGTGCGGAGAATATTGAAGGGGCGGAAATGATCGTCTACACGGCGGCGCTGCTGCCGGATAATCCGGAGCTTGTTGCGGCGAAAGCGTCCGGCATCCCGACCTTTGAGCGCTCGAAACTGTTTGGCGCAATCAGCCGCATGTACCCCAACTGCATTGCGGTCTGCGGCACGCACGGCAAGACGACGACGACCTCCATGCTCGCGCAGATTCTTATCGAGGCCGGCGCGGACCCGACCTGCGTGATCGGCGGAAAGCTCCCGCTCACGGGAACCAACGGCCGTGTGGGACAGACGGACACGATGGTGTGCGAGGCGTGCGAATTTGTCGACACGTTTCTCGATCTGTCGCCCGATATGGCGATCTTTCTCAACATCGACGAGGATCACCTCGACTATTTCAAGACCGTGGAGAACCTCAAGGCGTCGTTCACGAAGTTTGCCGATCTGACGAGCCGCACGATCCTGTATAACGGCGACGACGAACGCACGCTCGATGCGCTTTCGCGTGCGAAAGACGGCAAGGCGTACATTTCGTTCGGTCTGGGCGAGAGCTGCGATTACCGCGCGGTCAACGTGCGGATAGAGCATGCGTTCGCATCGTTCGACGTTGAGCACGCCGGCGGGAACCTCGGTACGGTGCAGCTGTGCGTGCCCGGCGCACACAACGTGTACAATGCGCTGGCGGCGATTGCGGCCGCACTTGAAAACGGTGTGACGATGGCGCAGTGCGCCGAAGCGCTCGCGCATTTCCGCGGTGCGGGACGACGTTTTGAAGTGTTCGGCACGTTCTGCGGCGTGACGATTGCGGACGACTATGCGCACCACCCCAAGGAGATCGAGGTGACGCTGACGGCGGCCAAGGCGATGGACTATAAGCGCGTGATCGCGGTGTTTCAGCCCTTTACCTATTCGCGCACGGCGATGCTGCTTTCGGAGTTTGCCGAAGCGCTTTCGATTGCGGACGGCATCGTGATGACGCAGATCATGGGCTCGCGCGAGCGCAACACCTACGGCATCTACACCGCGGATCTGGCCGCCAAAATTCCGGGCAGCGTCTGGTTCGAGACGTTCGAGGAAGTGGCCGATTACGTGGTGCGCACGGCAGAGCCGGGCGATCTTGTGATTACGCTCGGCTGCGGCGACATTTACAAAGCGGCCAAAATGATGATTCAAAAATATAATAAAAAGACGGAGGACGCAGCATGCGCTACGCACTGAACAAAACCAATTACAGAGATTTCGACATTTACGAAGTCAACCGCATGCCCGCTCGGGCATACGCCATCCCGTACGGCGACATGGACACGCTGCGTGCTACGCCGTTTGTGCGTGAACGCGGCAGTTCCGACCAGGTGCGTGTACTGTCGGGCGCGTGGGACTTCAAATACTTTGCCGACATTGCCGATCTGCCGGACGAATTGGACACGGACACGGTCGCGTTCGACAAGGTGTGCGTGCCGTCTACCTGGCAGCGCACGGGATATGAAAACCCTGCATACATCAACTGCGCCTATCCGTTTGACAACCGCCCGCCCGAGCTGCCGGAAAAAATGCCCTGCGGCGTGTATCGGCTGTTCTTTGACGTTTCGGATCTGAGCAAGACGTATCTGCTCGCTTTCCTCGGTGCGGTTTCGTGCGTTGACGTGTATGTCAACGGTGTGTTTGTCGGCTACGGCGAGGGTGCGCACAATACGTCCGAGTTTGCAATCAGCGGCTATCTGCACGCCGGCAGCAACGAGCTGGTCGTCGTGATTCACAAGTGGTCGACCGGCACTTTCCTGGAGTGCCAGGACATGTTCCGCGAAAACGGCATCTTCCGCGACGTGCTGCTGTACGAAATGCCGCAGACCTTCATCCGTGACTACGAGGTGCGTACAAAGAAGACGGCGAAGGGCTACGACCTGTCCGTCTGGACGGACGCGGACGCGGGCACGGCGCAGATCACGCTGTGCCGCGAAGGTGAAACGGTCGCGTCGGCGAATGCGGCTGCCGGCGAAACGGCCGTTCTGCCCGATTTGGACGTGACTGAATGGAATGCCGAGGTGCCGACGGTATACGAGCTGTACATCACGCTCGAAAAGGACGGCAAGGCACAGCAGACGGTTCGCCAGTATATCGGCTTCCGCACGGTTGAGATTGTCGGAAACGTCTTTTATTTCAACGGGCAGAAGATCAAGTTCAAGGGCGTCAACCATCATGATACACACGAAACGAAGGGCTATGCGCTCTCCTGCGACGATCTGCTGCGCGACATTGAGCTGATGAAGCAGTTCAACGTCAACACAGTGCGCACGTCGCACTATCCGCCCGACCCGCAGTTTTTGACGCTGTGCGACCTGTACGGCCTGTACGTCGTGGACGAGGCGGACATCGAAACGCACGGCTGCGGCTGCGATCCGCACAACAATATGGACTTAACCAGCCACGATCCCGCATGGGCGCCGCGCTATCTCGACAGGGTACGACGCATGTATATGCGCGACCGCAGCCATCCAAGCGTGACGATGTGGTCGCTCGGCAACGAGGCGGGCGGCTACGCGTGCCAGGACGTGTGCTACGATTTTCTGCACGACGTCTGCCCCGAAATTCCGGTGCATTACGAGGGCGTCATCCGTACCGACCGCTTTGCCTATGACGTCGTGTCCGAGATGTACACGCACGACCCGGAGATGCGCGCCATTCGCGAGCGCACCCGCGGCAAGCGCTACACCGAAAAGCCGTTCTTCCTGTGCGAATACTGCCACGCGATGGGCGTCGGCCCCGGCGCGCTGGAGGAATACTGGGACATCATCTACTCGGACGACATTTTCATGGGCGGCTGCATCTGGGAGTGGGCGGATCACGCCGTGCTGCACGGGGACGGCCGCTACACCTACGGCGGCGACCACGGCGAGTGGCGGCACGACGGCAACTTCTGCGTGGACGGCCTGTTTTATCCCGACCGCACGCCGCACACGGGCGCGCTGGAAATGAAGGTCGTGTACCGTCCTGTGCGCGCATCGTACGCGGGCGGCTGCACGTTCCGCTTTGAGAATACCAACCGCTTCCGTTCGAGCGGTTACATACGGATTGCTTACGAAGTGCTCGCAAACGGCGTGACGGCCGGCGAGGGTGTGATCGCGCTTGACATTGCGCCGCTGCAGACACAGGACGTGCGGATCGACCTGCCGGATGCGGCCGACTGCTTCGTCAACTTTACCTATACCGACGGCGATCAGGCGATCGCGACCGAGCAGGTCACGGTGCGCGAGGCGCTGCCGGCGGCCGACGACGAGGACGGCGCGGTGACCGCCGAGGAGACGGATCAGTTTGTCACGTTCCGTTTCGACGGGGGCGAGGCGCAGTTCTGCAAGACCTGCGGCGCGCTGCGCAGCTACACGGTCGGCGGCAAATCGCTGCTGAACGAATCGCCCGTCGGCAAACGCGGCATGCGGCTGAATCTTTATCGCGCGCTGCTCGACAATGACGCTGCGGTCAAATGGAAATGGCGCGGGGATGCGCGTCTGCACGACATGCAATATGCACTGATTTCCTTTACACATACCGACACACAGACCGTCGCGGTTTATCGCGTCGACGGCGGCAGCGTCAAGCTGTTTGAGTGGACGCTGCGCTGCACGATCGGCGGCAAGGGTACGATTGATGTCGAGTCGTCAATCCTGCCCACGTGTTCGCTCGAAGCGGTCAGCGATCTGGCGCGTTTCGGTCTGGCGATTGAGCTGCCCGAGACGATGCGCGCAGTGCGCTATTACGGCCGCGGCACGCAGGAGAATATGCCCGACTGCAAGGCGCAGTCGCCCGTCGGAATCTACGAGACGACGGTCGATGCGATGCAGGAGTCGTACATCTATCCGCAGGACAACGGCAACCACGGCGACACGCGCTTTATGGAACTGCGCGATGCGTCCGGCTGCGGTCTGCGTTTCGCGGCAGGGGACAAGCCGTTCAGCTTCAACGTGCGCCCGTTCACGCAGGCGCTGCTTTCTGACGCCGCGCACCGCGAGGATCTGGTCGATCAGCACACGACGGTGGTCGAGATCGACGGCTTTATCCGCGGCACGGGCACGGCGAGCTGCGGTCAGGATACGCTGCCGCAGTACCGCGTCAGCGCAAAAGACGGACTGTCTTTCCGCGTGCGTATTTCTCCCATTCTGTAAGGAGGGCTTATTATGGCAGAGATTACAATGAAACGTTTTGAACCCGAAGTGCACGACACGATCCGGCTGCCGCGTGCGGCATGTCCGGAGGAGGTCGGCGTGCCGGGCGACGCGGTGCGCGCGTTTGTCGAGTCGCTCGAAGAAAACAATTTCCGCTACCATTCGCTGTTTATTCTGCGCGCGGGCAAGGTGGCGGCCGAATGCCACCGCTACCCGTTCTCGCCTGATATGCCGCACATCATGTACTCGATCAGCAAGAGTGTGACGGCCTGCGCGGTCGGCCTCGCCATCGAGGAAGGGTATCTGACGCTCGACACGTCCATTGCCGAGGTGTTCCCGGAATATGTGCCTGAAAACGACGCCGAGGCGTTCGGCGAGATCAAGGTGCGAAATCTGCTGAACATGACCAGCGGCAAGTTCCCCAGCTACATGGCCAACAAGACCAAGGGCGAGTGGATCCGGCAGTTTGCGAATTCCAAATGGTACGCAAAGCCCGGCGAAAAATTCAAATATATCAACGAAAATCCCTATATGCTCTGCGCCATGCTCTGCCGTCTGACAGGCATGACGGTGACGGAGTTCCTCACGCCGCGTCTGTGGGAGCCGCTGGGCGTGCGCACGCCCTACTGGGAGACCGACGAGACCGGCACGGAGTCCGGCGGCTGGGGTCTGTTCCTGACGCCGGAGAGCTTTGCGAAGTTTACGCTCATGATTCATCAGGGCGGCAGGTTCGGCGGCAGACAGATTATCCCCGAGGCGTTCCTGCAGGAGGCGACCAGCTTCCAGACGGCCACGGAGGAGACCGGCGACAACGCCCGCGGCGGCTACGGCTACTGCTTCTGGATCCGAAACGAGAACGAGTACCTGTCCTGCGGCGTGTTCGGCCAGATCGGCCTGTGCATCCGGGACAAGGATCTGTGCGTTGTGACCGTCTCCGGTGACGGACATACCGATCATGTGTATAACGCGGCCGAAGCGCTCGCTTCTGCCGTGACGGAGCCTTCGCTGCCGGCGACCGATCCGACCGAATTGAACGCATTCCTGACGTCGCGCGCGATTGACGTGCTGCCCGAGCCGGCGCTGCGCAGCCCCATGGAGGAGACGATTCAGGACAAAATTCTGTGGTTCCAGAAACCCATGTCGGCAAATCTTGTCGGTTTCCCGCCGTCAGTGCTGCCGGTTGTGGCGGTGTATATGACCAAGGACCGTGCGGGCAACATGGACCGTTTCCAGATCCGCTTCTGCGGCGACTACGCGCTGTTCCAGTGGCGCGAGGGCGACGAGACGTGCTGCGTGCAGATGGGCATGGACGGGCGCTACCGCGTGTCGCGCATCACGCTTGCCGGTACGCGCTACACGATCTACGCCGCTGCGTTCTGGACGGACGAAAACACGCTCGAGGTGCGCATCCGTCCGGTGGAGTCCATCGGCATCCGCTATCTGACATTCTCCTTCCGCGGCAAAAAGGTGCAGCTTGCAACGCGTTCCGAGCCGTCGCTCGAGGAGGTGCTCGAGGACGTGCGCTTCACGGTGGACGAGACGTTCCACACGCGCGCGGGCAAGAATCTCGGCGGCAAGCTGTTTGACTCGCTCACACGCATTGTGGAGCCGGTCATGCACGGTGAAATCCTCGAAAAGGGCGCATACAAAAAGAAGAAGTCCGAGCAGGCGGACGAGGAAGAGACGTCCTCTGTGACTGAGGAAGACGTGGACGAGATCGAAGTCGAGGTCGAGGACACGCAGACGGAAAGTGAAAGTGAGTAAACCATGCATACAGACGTTGTGATCGTCGGCGCGGGACCTTCCGGCATCTTTACGGCGCTGGAGATGCTGCGCCGCGGCAGCCGGAAAAAAATCGTGATTGTCGAAAAGGGCAAGGCGGTCGAGCATCGCCGCTGTCCGAAAGCGCAGACCGGGCGGTGCATGAACTGCAAGCCCTACTGCCACATCACGACCGGGTTTTCCGGCGCAGGCGCGTTTTCCGACGGCAAGCTCTCGCTGTCCTACGAAGTGGGCGGCGATCTGCCGACGCTGGTCGGCGAGCTGCTTGTGCAGGAAACGATAGATTATACAGACAGGATTTATCTGGAGTTCGGCGCCGATACACATGTGGAGGGCGTCGGCAATACCGAGGCGGTCAAGGAGATCCGCAAGCGTGCGATTCAGGCAGGTCTCAAGCTGGTGGATTGTCCGATCCGCCACCTCGGCACCGAAAAGGCGCAGGACATCTACTACGCCATCGAGCAGGAGCTGCTGCGGCAGGGCGTGGAGCTGCTGTTCGGCTGCGAGTGCACCAATCTGCTGCTGCACGACGGCGTGTGCCGCGGCGTTCATGTGACGGACGGCCGGACTGGCTTCGATATCGAGGCGGGTACAACCGTGGTCGCCACGGGCAGACGCGGCGCGGACTGGCTCGAGCGCATCTGTCAGGAAAATGGTATTGCGCACCAGCCCGGCACGGTAGACATCGGCGTGCGCGTCGAGGTGCGCAACGAAGTGATGGAAACGGTCAACGAGGTGCTGTATGAGTCCAAGCTCATCGGCTATCCGCGTCCGTTCAAAAACAAGGTACGCACGTTCTGCCAGAATCCCGGCGGCTTTGTCAGCCAGGAGAACTACGACAACGAGCTGGCCGTCGTCAACGGCCATTCCTACAAAGAGCGCAAGAGCGACAATACGAACCTGTCCATTCTCTGTTCGCACAATTTCAACCAGCCGTTCAACCAGCCGATTGCCTATGCGCAAAAGGTCGGAGAGCTGACCAATATGCTCGGCGCGGGACATATTCTTGTGCAGCGCTACGGCGATATTCTCGACGGCAAGCGCACCTGGCAGAAGGAACTGCTGCAATCCAATCTGCGCCCGACACTGCCGGACGCCGTGGCGGGCGACATCACCGCCGCCATGCCGTACCGCGCGATGGTTAACATCCTTGGTTTCATCCAGGCGGTCGACCATGTGGTGCCGGGCTTCGCCTCGACGGAAACGCTGCTGTATTCGCCGGAGTTGAAATTCTACAGCAACCGTGTGCGCATGGACGCACAGCTTTCCACAAGTATCGCGGGACTTCACTGTCTGGGCGATTCCAGCGGCTGGACGCGCGGGTTGATGATGGCCTCTGTCATGGGCGTTCTGATGGGCAGAAGGCTGTCCGGGGACGAATAAGAGAGGAGAAGGAGATTTCGATATGGAAAAGACAAAAGTCAAGCTGCAAATCTGCGGTTCGAGCTATATCATTTCCTCTGCCGAGGACGATGCGGACTATATGCGCAAACTCGGCGCAGAGCTGGACGGAAAAATGCAGGATTTGATGGAGGATAATCCGCATCTGTCCATCACGCAGTGCGCGGTGCTGTGTGCGCTCGACTATCTTGACGCGTTCAAAAAGGCGGAGAACAGCGCGGAAAATCTGCGCTCGCAGATTCAGGATTATCTGGAGGATTCCGCCAGAGCGCGCACGGATTCCGAAATCACGCGGCGTGAATTGGAGCGCGTGTCCAAGGAACTGGCAGCGCTGCGCATGAAACGCGCGAAGGAATGAGACGGCCGGAGATACTCGCGCCTGCAGGCTCGCCCGATGCGCTGACTGCGGCGCTGCGGAGCGGTGCGGATGCCGTCTATCTCGGCACGCAGACGCTCAACGCCCGCCGCGGCGCAGCCAATTTCGACGAAGATGCGCTGCAGCGTGCGGCATATCTCTGTCATGTGTACGGCGCAAAGCTGTATCTGACGCTCAACACGCTCGCGTCCGATGCGGAAACGCAGCAGGTGCGTTCTGTACTGCGCACAGCGGTGCAGTGCGGCGTTGATGCGCTGATTGTGCAGGATATGGGCGTGGCGCGTATGGCGCGCGAGAGCTGTGATATTGCGCTGCACGCGTCCACACAGACGTCCGTGCAGACGCCGGCAGGCGTGCTTCTTTTGCGCGAGGCCGGCTTTACCCGCGTGGTCGTACCGCGCGAGCTCGAACGGTCGGAGCTTCGCGAAATCTGCGAGTCGACCGATATGGAAATTGAGATGTTCGTGCACGGCGCGCTGTGCATGAGCGTATCCGGCCAGTGCCTGCTCAGCGCGGTGTTTGGTGGCCGCAGCGGCAACCGGGGACTGTGCGCCCAGCCTTGCCGCCTGCCGTTTGCCTCGCGTGGCGGCACGGGGCACGACCTGAGCCTGAAGGACTTGTCGCTGCTGCGTCATGTGCGCGAGCTCGCGGCAATCGGCGTCGATTCGCTCAAAATCGAAGGACGCATGAAGCGTCCGGAATACGTTGCGGCGGCGGTGACCGCCTGCAAGGCGGCGCTTGACGGCGCCGGTGATGACGCTATATTCGACGCGCTGCGCAGTGTGTTTTCGCGTTCCGGCTTTACGGACGGATACTATACGGGAAACCGGGGCGTGTCGATGTTCGGTACGCGGCAAAAGGAGGACGTCACGGCGGCGTCCGGCGTGCTGAACGATCTGCAAAAACTCTATGCAGCCGTGCCCGGCAAATATCCGGTGCGGTTTTCTTTGATATGCAGGGCAGGGGAGCCGGTTCGGCTGACAGCCGAAAGCGGCGGCTTTCAGGCGCAGGCGGTGGGCGAGATACCCGCGCCGGCGCAAAGCCGCGCGCTCGACGCGGCGTCTGCCGAAAAGCAGATGCAAAAATGCGGCGGTACGCTGTTTTACCCCGCGTCCTTCGATTCGGATATACAGGACGGCCTGTTTTTGCCCGCGTCGGCGCTCAACGCGCTGCGGCGCGACGCGCTCGAGGCATTGGCGCAGCGTATGGCGCAGCGGCCTGCACATCTGTTCACACAGACTGAAACGGCTGTGCCTGCTCACGAGGCGGCGGGCGAGCCGAAACGATATGCGCGCTTTTCTGACGAAGCGCAGATTCCGCGCGAACCGGCGGTCGACAAGGTGATTCTGCCGCTGTACTGCGGAGCGGAAACCATCGCACGGCACGCGGCGGCGGTCGAAATACCGCGCGGGCTGTTCGGACAGACGCAGCAGGTGCGGGCAGAGCTTCTGCGGTGCCGTGCGTGCGGCGTGACCGAGGCGGTTTGCGGGACGGCGGATGCGTTCGTGCTCGCGCGCGAATGCGGCCTTGTGCCGATCATGGGGTTCGGCAGCAATATTTTCAACACGCAGTCGCTGCTCGAATGGCAGACGCGCGGTGCGGCCGGGGCGCTGCTCTCGCCCGAGCTGCCGCTGTCGGCGGCGCGGACGCTCGGCGGAGCAATCCCGCGCGGCGTGTTTGCCTACGGCAGACTGCCGCTGATGCTCACGCGCAACTGTCCGCAGCGAAACGGCAAAACGTGCGGCGAATGCCGCCGGACGGGTACGCTGACCGACCGCAAGGGCGTGTCGTTTCCGATCGAGTGCCGCAGCGGGTGCGCTGAGATTCTCAATTCCCGCCCGGTGTATCTGGCCGACAAGCAGCGCGATATGGCGGGACTGGATTTCATGCTTCTGTATTTCACAACCGAGGATACACAAAGCTGCAGCGACGTGCTGCGTGCGTTCCGTGAGGGTACACCGCCTGAAGGCGACTTCACACGCGGGCTGGCATTCCGAGGGGTAGAATGAGGGCAAACTATGAAGGAAGTACGCTTTTTTGTCATAACCGATCCGCATTTCTTTAAAAACGCACTCGGCGCGTACGGCGACGAGTACGAGGCGTTTATGGACGGCGAGCAGAAATGCTTTGCCGAAACCGAAGCAATCAGCCGCGCCGTTCTGGACGATCTGGCCGGGCGGGACGATGCCGATATTGTCCTGATTGCGGGCGATCTGTCGTTTGACGGCGAAAAGGAAAGCCACGAGGCGTTTTCCCGTCTGCTGCATGAATTTCGGGAAAAAAGCGGCAAGCGTGTCTACGTTGTCACCGCCGGGCACGACATGAATGAAAATCCGCGTATTTTTACGGATGCCGGACTTGGGCACACGGCGGGCACGAAGTTTGATGAGCTGTACGACTACTACCGTGACTTCGGCTATGACGAGGCGATCGCCTTTAACCGCGAGCACCTGTCCTACGTCGTCGACCTGTCCGAGGACGTGCGGCTGCTGGTGATCTGCAACGATACGGCCGAGGCAAAACACTGCACCTATGACGACGAATTCCTGCGCTGGATTGAGACGCAGGCAAAGACGGCGCAGCAGGACGGCAAGATGATGATCGCCATGGAGCACTATCCCGTTCTGCCCGGTCAGCCGGTGTTTGCGCTGATCGGCGACGCGCGGCAGCCGCAGAGCGAAAAGCTGATCGACACGCTTGCGGACAACGGCGTGCACCTGATCTTCACCGGTCACATGCACAACCAGTCCGTCAACGTCGTGCAGACGGCAAAGGGCAACAAGTTTTATGACGTGTGCACCGGCGCGGTGATCGGCTGTCCGGCGTTCATGCGTCTGGTGACGGTGATCGACCGCGACACGGTGCGTCTGGAGAGCATCCCGATTCCGGAATTCGACTGGGACAAGAAGGGGATGACGGGCGAGGAATACCTGCGGGTGCAGTTCGGCCGGATGATCCGCACCTACATCGACTGCATGGAGCACGACCCCCAGCGGTTTATGCGCAAGGTGCGCATCAAGCCCTCGCCCGTGCTGGAAACAATCTTTCGCCGCGTGGGCAGGAAGCTCTCGCGCATGACGGTCGGACAGTTCACGCGTCTTTTGTTCGTGCGTGCGGATGACGCGGTCGAAAACGAACGGTTCGTCGACTTTGCGGTGGATCTGGTGCGCGCTGTTTTCGAGGGCAATCAGCCGTACATCGAGGGCACGCCCGCGGGCGATACGCTGCTGCGCGTGTTCCGCAGGCTGCGACCCTTCTTTAAAAATCTGAAGGGTACCGACGGCGAACCGCTTGATTTTTACGAAACGTTCAAACACACGGTTGGCAATTACGGCATCGACGATTATAATGCCGTTTTGAAGTTTTAACCACAAGGAGAGGAAGGCATGAAAAAGAAAAACGCGAGTCCCCTTGCGTCGCCGGCCAACGCGCTGCCGTCCGATCAGGGCAGAAACGTCACAACCTTCGAGTATATCTGCCTGAGTCTTGCGCGCATCGGCGGCATGTTCGGTACGACGCTTACCGGTACGCTTGCGGCGGCGTTCCTGCACGAGCTGTATTTCGGTTCCGTCGGTGTCGACTCCGACCGGATCGCCAAGATCATGGCCGTGCAGACCACGCTGACAACCGTCGTCGGCATTGTGATCGGCATCATCTCCGGTGTCATCGTGCAGAAATGGAAGAGCCGATGGGGTCGTTACCGCCAGTGGTATATTATCTGTCTGGCGCCGATCTTTGCGTTGACCGTGCTGTACTTCTATGTGCCGAAGGGCTGGACGGTCGAGCAGATGATCCGTTTCCGTTACGGTATTGCGCTGTGCCAGACCGTATTTAATGCATTCAACAACTACGGACAGAACGTCGCGCAGGTTATCTCGCCCAACCCCAAAGAGAAAAAGACCGTCGCCACGATCTGGCAACTTTCCTACTATCTCGGCTATGGCGGCGCATATCTGGGCACGTTCGTCTACGGCCTGTTCAGCGACGACAAGAACGCCATGTACATGACGCTGGCTGTCGTGGCGGCAATCGTCACCGCGTTCGGCAATCTGATGTGCGGTCTGTTCTGCAAGGAGCGTATCGAGCTGCCGAAGAAAGAGAAAGTCAAACTCTCCAAGGAAGTATTTGTCCTGTTCAAATACAGGAATTACCGTGCATATCAGTACATGCAGTGGGTGCAGAACTTCGCCGCAATCGGCAAGTTTACCACATTCCTGGTTGCGATCACGGTCGGTTCGTCCAAAAATCTGCTGCTGACGATCCCGTCTGCAATCGGTACGTTGTGCGGCAATCTGCTCACGGCCAAAATCGCCAAAAAATATGAGCCGACGAAGCTGCTGAAATTCACAGGTCCCTATGCCATGCTTTCCGCTGCAGCCGTGTTCATTGTTTGCCTGGTCGAATCCAAGATGGGTCTGCTGTTCTACAGCGGCTGGAACAGCGTGTTCTTCTATGTGTTCTATTTCCTGTTCGGCGTGGGTATCGGTATTCAGGAGTTTTCGACGGCGCACTTCAACGTCGAATACTTCGACTATCTCGAATGGCAGACCGGCGACCGCATGGAAGCGATCCAGGGCGTTGTGCCCGGCTGGATCAACACGGCGCTGAACTACCTCAAGGAGCTGGCGATCCCGTTCATCATCGCGTGGGTCGGCTATCCGACGTCGCAGGAGGGCGATCTGGTCGCCACGGCGCAGGCGCTGCCGAATTATTCGACCATCTGCCTGTGGATGCTGGCGTTCCTGCTGTTCGGCTACGCGATCTGCAATATGCTCAAGTCGATCATCCTCAAAACGCTCTATGACATTGAGGGCGACAAGAAGGAGCAGATGTACCGCGAGCTTGAGGTAATGCGCGCGGCGCGTCACGCGGAAAACAAGGCGCTTGCCGAGGAGGAAGCGCAGACTGTCGAGGCGACATAATTCAAAAAACGTGAAGAATGAAAACAGCGCGGGTCCGCATTTTGCGAACCCGCGCTGCGCTTACAATTCTACGATTACTGCAGCGCTGTTTTCAGCACTTCGAGGTTTTCCGTCATTGCGGACAGGTAGGTCAGTCCCTGCTCGACATCCTGACTTGCGGCGGACTGGAGCGAATTGAGCGTGAGGATCTGCTGATCCTTTGTGCGCGTGTTTTCACGCACCGTGCGCGCTATGGAGCCGTCCGCGCTCTCGACCTGCAAGATATTGCGCAGTCCCAGCTCGTCTGTCTTTTCAGCAAGGAAGGTGATCGTGCGGAAGCTCGCTTCCGTTTCGGCCGAGCAGCCGGAGAATGCCGCATAGTACGACAGACCGTAGTCGTCCGCAAGATAGCGGAACGGGAAACGATCCGCAAACAGGAGCGTTTTGACACTGGCGGCAGCAGCAGCATCGGCGTACTGCGCTTCGAGCGCGTCGAGCTTCGAGGTGTAGGCCTGCGCGTTCCGCACATAGACGGACGCATGATCGGGATCGACCTTGCCGAGCGAATCCGCCAGCGCATTTACCAGCACCGAGGCGTTGCGCAGGGACAGCCAGACGTGCTCGTCGTATTCGACGCCCTCTTCTTCATCCTCTTCTTCCGCTTCCATACCTTCCACGATCTCTTCCACCTTGACCGCTTCGCCGAGCGTTTCCAGCAGGCTGACCGCGACGCGATCCGGATTCTGCACACTGCCGAGCGCATCGGTGACCCATGCATCCGAGTTGCCGCCCACATAGACGAACAGATCGCACTGCGACACGCGCATCAGATCCTGCGCACCGGGCTGGTAGGAATGCAGATCCACGCCGTTGTCGAGCAGCAGTGTCAGGTCCGTGTCTGCGAGCCGGTCGCCGAGAATTTCGCGCACCCAGTCATAGATCGGAAAGATGGTCGCCACGATTTGCAGTTTCCCGCCGTCCGCATTCGGTACGCTTCCGCAAGCGCTCAGCGATCCGAGCAGCAGACAGGCGCACAGGCACAGTGCGAGAGCGGAGAGTAAGGTCTTTTTCATAAATGCCTCCCGAAAGGTAATTTGCGAATGATTCGCAAATCAGCATACCATCTGCCAATCCGTTTGTCAAGACAAAAAACGCCGCTCTGCGCTTCGGGCAGAACGGCGTTTACGGCTATTGGATTATTCCGCGGCTTCCGCAGTCGGATGAATGCTCTGTCTGGCGCGGCGGATCTCGGCGAGCGCATCAACAAGCGCAGTATCTGCATCCTGCATCACACGATCCAGAAATTCGGACGTGGCGGAACGGATATCGTCGGAGTACTTGTTGGCGCGGGTGACGAGCTCCTCTGCCTTGCTCTCGGCGTCGGACAGGATCGTCGCCGCCTCGGTGCGGCGTGCTTCGACCAGTTCGCCGAGCTTCTTTTCGGCCGCGGCGATCATTTCCTGACCCTGGCGGTCGGCGTTTGCGCGGACCTCCTCGCTGTAGGCAATTGCCTGCTGCGCTACGGCGCTTTCCTCGACCATGTGCATGGCCTGCGCTTGGGCGTCGGAGACGATCTGCGACGCCTTTTCCTCGGCGTTCGCTTGGGTTTTCTTCGCGAACTCGTCGGCTTTGCGTACCAGTTCACGTGCTTTTTCCTCATACTCCTTGACGCGTTCCTGTGCGCCGGAAACGATGCTGGCTGCTTCGGCCTTGGCTTTTTCGATAATGCTGTTGCGCTCGGCAAGCACTTTGCGCGCCTGCGCGATCTCGACGGGCAGATTCAGGCGCAGGTCCTCAAGGCAGGTCTTGATCGTCTTGGTGTCCACCATCGTTTTGTTGGTAAATGCGACGGTAGTGCCGGAATCGATGGCTTCTTCAAGCTGTTCCAATAAATCCTCAAATGACATGATGCAAACTTCCTTTCTTACGTTCTATTTGTAATACGGTGAATAATTTCGTCTTTGACTTCCGCGGGGACAAAATCGGAAATATCGCCGCCGAGTGTGCCGACCTGCTTGACCATACTGGAGGACAGATAGGTATATTCCACGGAGGAGCAGATAAAGACCGTTTCCATTTCGGGATTCAGCTTTTTGTTGATCAGTGCCTGCTGAAATTCCTGCTCGAAATCGGACATGGCGCGCAGACCCTTGACCACGACGTCGGCGCCGGTTTTACGCACATAGTCGGCAAGCAGCCCGTCGCATACGTCCACGGTCACGTTCGGCAGATTTTCCGTACACCGGCACAGCAGCGCGGCGCGCTCTTCGGCAGTAAAGGAACCGGACGGCTTGTTGAGATTGCGGGCAACGGCCACGGTCAGGCGGTCGAACATACCGGCTGCACGGGTAATGATATCCATATGACCGCGTGTAACGGGATCGAAACTGCCGGGATAAACTGCATGAATCATATACTTCTCCCTTATACAACCGTATCGCGGTACGCCGTGATTTTGGTTTTGCCGTAGCGGTATGTGCGGTAGATGCTGTACGCGCCGACAACCTCGGGCAATTCCTCGCCCACGGGTGACTCGCACAGGATCACGCCGCCCTTTGCCATGCGTCCGGCAAGATCGGGCAGAACCTTCTGCAGCAGACCCTTGTCGTACGGCGGGTCGAGGAACGCAATGTCGAACGTGCTGCGGTTGTTGCGCACAAAGGCAAGCGCGTCCGCCTCGAGCACCACGGCGCGGTCGGCAAGGCCGGTCGTCTGCAGGTTGCGGCGGATCACGTCGATTGCGCGCCGGCTGTTGTCCAGGATTGTGGCGGACGCCGCGCCGCGGCTGAGCGCCTCCACGGCCATCTGGCCGCTGCCGCCGAACAGGTCGAGCACGCGCCGTCCCTCCAGCTCGAACTGGATGATGCTGAATACGGCTTCCTTGACGCGGTCTACGGTCGGACGCACGTCGTCGCCGGGCAGGGTTTCGAGCGTTCTGCCGCGGGCGGAACCGGTAATGACTCTCATAGTAAACCTCAAAAAAACAAATTTACATTTTATTATTGCATATTTTACTGCTTTTTGTCAACAGTGAAAAGTGATTTTCATGTTTTATTGTGCTTTGTCTTCGTGCAGCGCGTCATAGACCGCCTGCGCGACGGACTTCGGCATGCCGGGCACGGCGCACAGTGCATCGAGCGAAGCGGCGCGGATGGCCGAGAGCGTTTTGAAATGCTTGAGCAGTGCCTTTGCGCGGGCAGGGCCGACGCCCTCAATCTCGGTCAGCGTAGAGGATAAGCCCGCCTTGCGGTGCTTCTGCCGGTGGTAGGTGATCGCGTAGCGGTGCACCTCCTCCTGAATCTGCGACACGAGCGTGAAGGCCGCGCGTCTGGAGGTGAGCGCGATCTCGCCGCCGTTTGCGGCGATGGCGCGTGTGCGGTGGTGGTCGTCCTTGACCATGCCGAACAGCGGCACGTCGATCCCCAGCGCGGCAAGGACCGGCTGCACGGCGTGCACCTGTCCCTGTCCGCCGTCGAGCAGGATCAGATCCGGCAGGCGGCCGAAGCCGGCGCTGGAGTCTTTGTCTTCGAGATAATGCGTAAAACGCCGCCGCAGCACCTCGGCCATGGACGCATAGTCGTCCTGACCGGCAAAGTCCTTGATCGCAAAGCGGCGGTACGCGCTTTTGAGCGGCATGCCGTCCTGAAACACGACCATGCCCGCGACGTTGTCGCTGCCGGCGGTGTGCGAAATGTCGTAGGATTCGATGTATTCGGGAATGTCCCGCAGGCCGAGAAGCTGCGCCAGCTCCCGCAAAGCCGTGGCCTGACGTGTGGCGCGTCCGGAGGACTGCATCAGCTTTTCCGCGGCGTTTTTGCGGCACAGCTCCACAAGCTGCATCTGCGCGCCGCGCTGCGGCACGGCAATGGTCACTTTGCGTCCCGCTTTTTCCGACAGCCAGCGCCCCATCAGCTCGGCGTCTTCCATTTCGCCGTCGAGCGAAATGCGCGGCGGTACCTGCCGGTTCATCGAATAAAAACTGCGCACAAGCTCCGTGCGGCACTCGGCCATGTTTTCCGGCGTATCGAGAATGAAAAACTCGCTCTCGCGCAGTCTGCCGTCCGAAAAGCGCAGCACGTTCAGGCAGCACTTCTCCTTTTCCGCCACGATGGCGAAAACGTCCTGCTCCTCCACGGCGGCGGAGTAGACCTTCTGCTTGTCGGCGGCGCGTCGCAGCGCCTGGATACGGTCGCGAATCCTTGCGGCTTTTTCAAACTCCAGATTCTCGGCGGCTTCTTCCATCCGGCTTTGCAAATCGCGCAGCGCGTCGCCGGTGCCGCCGCGCAGGAAACGCAGCGCCTGCTCGACCGTCTCGCGGTATTCCTGCTCGCCGATCTTGCCCGCACACGGTGCGCTGCACTGCTTGATGAAATAGTTCAGGCACGGGCGGCTTTTGCCGATGTCGCGCGGGAACGTCTTGCCGCAGCTCGGCAGGCGGTAGATCCTGCGCGCCTCGTCGACGGAATTGGACACCGTGAAATGACTGGTATACGGGCCGATATACGTCGCGCCGTCATCCGCTTTCTGCAGCACGGCGGAGATCATCGGCCAGCCGTCGTTCGAGACGCGGATATAGCTGTAGCCCTTGTCATCCTTGAGCAGGATGTTGTATTTCGGCGCGTACTGCTTGATGAGACTGCATTCGAGCACCAGCGCCTCGAATTCGCTGTCGGTCAGAATATAGTCGAAATCCGCCACATGCTCGACCATGCGGATGACCTTGACGCCGTGGTTCGTGTGCGAGCCGAAATACTGGCTCACGCGATTCTTCAGCGCCTTGGCCTTTCCGACATAGATGATCGTACCCTGCCGGTTCTTCATCAGATAAACGCCGGGCGACGCGGGAAGGCGCATTGCTTTCTCACGCAGCTGACGGATGGTAAGCGGCTCGATCTGCGGCATAATTATTTCACTCCTGCATGAAAAATAGCCTCCGTGCGTCATGCACGAAGGCCGTTCGTTCAAAAATCTGCTTACTCCGCGAAGCCGGAATTGACCAGCCGGACAAGCTCATCCACTGCCTGCTCTTCGTCGGGGCCGCCGGCGATGATACGGATCTGCGTGCCGCCCATAATCCCCAGGCTGAGCACGCCCAGCAGGCTCTTGGCGTTGACGCGGCGCTCTTCCTTTTCCACCCAAATGGAGGACTTGAACTCATTGGCCTTCTGAATAAAGAAGGTAGCCGGACGCGCGTGCAGGCCGACCTGATTCTGAACCGTAACGTCTTTTACATACATAGCTCTCTATCTCCCACAATCATAATCAACTGTCTGTGATACATATTATAGCACAAAACCGCCGAAGGTCAATAACGGGAATGCCGTTTTTCAAACTTTCGGATGGCTTCATAAAAAGGGGCGTTTTACGCCCCTCGGTTTTTGTTGAATTTGACAAGGAAGAAACAGAGTCTTTGGCAAAATTGCCGAATCGTCGGTCAATCTGCACAGCGGTTCAGGAGGTTTGCCGCGTGCTGCGGTGCATCCTCGTCCCATTGCGCCATGCCGGATACGTCCGGTACCCGGCGACTGCCTGAAAACGATCATGCATAAGCAATATCTCCGTTTTTTCCAGGGGTGAATCCGGTCAGATTTCGAGCTTTCTTTCCCAAACCCGGTACTGCGCCTGCAGCCATGCGGCGGCGGCGTCGATGCCGTCCGGACTCAGCTCAAATTCGTTCTGCATGACCTTGGCCTTGTCGGTCAGATCATAGCAGCGGTTGTCGATGAAATACAGCGCGATCAGTTTGCCGTCCGCGGCAAACACGCGGTAGTGAAACAGCTTGGCCAGCGGCTGCGCAACCAGATCCTCCGGCGTTACGGAGCCGAGCATGGTGTTGCCCTGCGTGAAATACTCGATCGTCGACAGCGGAATCATCCGCTCCATACCTGTTACCCCCTTCTTGTTGCGTCCAGCCAGTCGAGCAGGTCACGCAGCACATCCTTGGCGTTCGTTTCGTTGAACAGTTCGTGCCGCGCGCCGTCGTATACGCGGATTCTGACGTTTTCATGTCCCGTGGCGAGCAGGTCGCGGTGCACCTGCCGCACGCCTTTGCCGTAGCCGCCCACGGGGTCCATCGAGCCGCTGATGAGGAACATCGGCAAAGCGGCAGGCACGCTGCGGTACCATGCCTTGCCGGAAACGTTTTGCAGCAGCGTGAACATATCGCGGTATCCCGCCGCCGTGAACAGAAAACCGCAAAGCGGATCTTTGATGTACAGATCGACCTCGCTGTTATCGCGCGAGAGCCAGTCAAACTGCGTGCGCGGATTTTCGTACCGCTTGTTGTAGCTGCCGAACGCGATGTGGTCGATGAACGCGCTGCGGAACAGCGTGCCGCGGAATTTCTCCACGATTCCCGCTACCGCGACGCCTGCCGCCGCACCCGGATTCTCGCCGCTTGTGCCGCAAAAAACCGCGCCGGCAAGCTCGTCGCCGTACTGCGCGACAAACGCCCGCGCCACAAAGGAACCCATGCTGTGCCCGAGCAGAAACGCGGGAACGCCGGGGTATTTTTCCATGGCCTTATGCAGCAGCGTGCGCACGTCCTGAATCAGACCGCTCCAGCCGTTTTTGTCGCCGAAGTAGCCCAGCAGCTCCTCACGCTCGACCGAACGGCCGTGACCGGCCTGGTCGTGAATAAAGACCGCGTAGCCGTGGTACGCCATATAGTATGCCATCGCCTGATAGCGTTCGCCATGCTCGGCCATGCCGTGCACGACCTGCAGAATGCCCTTGACCTTCGTCTTGTCGGCCGGGGCGATGGAACGCGCAAATATGCGGCAAACGCCCGTTGCGGAATCATAAGTATACTCTTCACGAATCACATCCATTGTGCATGCCTCCTTATCCGTTTTATTATAGCATAGCCCGCCGGATTTGCAAACAGGGGCGCGTCAATTCGTGGAATTGTCCAATTCGGAACGAAATTTTTGTTTGATTTGCCGATACCGCATCCGGCGCTTTGTTCATAATTTATTCATATTATTTTGATAAAATAAACTAATACATTTCTCAAAGAAGGAGAACCCCCTATGAAACGAGACTACTCATGCGTCACGCCCGAGATCGAGACGCTGGCCGCACTGTGCAGTGCAGACGACCGCATCGACCCCGCGCTGTATGTGCAGCATCAGGTCAACCGCGGCTTGCGGGACCTGAACGGCAACGGCGTACTGACCGGTCTGACGGAGATATCCGAAATCAAAGCCAAGCACGAGGTTGACGGGCAGATGACGCCCTGCGCAGGCGAGTTGTACTACCGCGGATACGACATCCGCAAGCTCACGTCGGGCATCACTGCGGACGACCGATTCGGGTTCGAGGAGATTACGTATCTGCTGCTGTTCGGACAGTTGCCGGACAAGAAAGCGCTCGACGATTTCCGCACGCTTCTGGGCGGGTATCGTTCGCTGCCGAGCTCCTTCGTGCGCGACGTGATTATGAAATCGCCCAGCCGCGACATGATGAACTCGCTCGCGCGCAGCGTGCTGATGCTGTATTCCTACGACCGCAACGCCGACGACACGTCGGTGCCGAACGTGCTGCGCCAGTGCCTGCAGCTCATTTCCATGTTTCCGCTTTTGTCGGTCTACGGCTATCAGGCGTATGACTACTACATCCGCGGCAACGACAGCTTTTTCATCCACGAGCCGGATCCGAATCTGTCCACGTCCGAAAACATCCTGCGCATGCTGCGGCTGAACAGCAAGTATTCCAAGCTCGAGGCGCGCATACTGGATCTTGCGCTGATTCTGCATGCCGAGCACGGCGGCGGCAACAACTCCACATTCACCACCCACGTCGTCACGTCTTCCGGAACGGATACATATTCCGCGATTGCGGCGGCGCTCGGTTCGCTTAAGGGACCCAAGCACGGCGGCGCGAATATCAAGGTCACGCACATGTTCCGCGACATGAAGGAGAACATCCGCGACTGGGCGGATCGGGACGAGATCGAGGCGTACCTGCAAAAGATGGTTCGCCGCGAAGCGTTCGACCGCAGCGGACTCATTTACGGTATCGGCCACGCGATCTACTCCGTGTCCGACCCGCGCGCGCAGATTTTCAAGGGCTTTGTCGAGGCGCTGTCCGTTGAAAAGGGACTGGAGAAAGAGTTCGCGCTTTACAGCGCCGTTGAGGAGCTGGCGCCGAAGGTGATTGTCCGCAGCCGCAAGATGTACAAGGGCGTGAGCGCCAACGTTGACTTTTACAGCGGCTTCGTGTACACGATGCTCGGTATCCCCGAGGAGCTGTTCACGCCGATTTTCGCCATCGCGCGCATTTCCGGCTGGAGTGCGCACCGCATCGAGGAGCTTGTCAACGGCAACAAGATCATCCGCCCGGCGTATCTGGCGGTCAGCCCACGGCACGAATACGTGCCGCTGGAGGCGCGGTAATGAAATAATTATACAAGAATAACGCGCTGTTCACGGAAAGTCGGGGGAGATAAAATCTCGATGTCATCGCGAGCGAAGCGTGGCGATCTCCCATAGATGCCGTTATCGGCTTCTGGTTGAGATTCCCACGGTCGGCGTAAACGCCTCCCTCGGAATGACAGTTTCTCTTGTTGGCGCGATCCCCCGACTTTCCGTGATGAACCAAAACACGCGGGGGCGCATCTGATCCGCCCCCGCGTTTGTAGTTATGATTCATTCCTGCGCCCGAAAATCGCCGACGCTTTTTCGGGATACGCTTTGGCTATTCTCCGCGCTGTACTTCGCTGAAAGGAATAGAGTTAAAATACGCAAATCGTCTAGCAACACTGTGTTTTGTGCCACAGATCGTCAGGGACGAACAACCCCAAAACACGTGAATACCGAATTCTGTCACACTGTCCGGTATGACAATCGAAATCAAGTTCGCACAGCCGCCAAAAGCAAAACCTCCTATATACGTTACGCCGTCCGGAATGACGACTGAAGTCAGACTTGTGCAGCTATGGAATGCATTCTTTTCGATTATCGTCACGCTGTCCGGAATGACGACCGAAGTCAGGTCGACGCAACCATCGAATGCAGAATCTCCGATTTTCGTCACACTGTCCGGGATGATGACTGCCGTATCATCTCCACAATACTGTAATAGTGTGTGCTTGAACATAATAAAGCCGTTACGATCAGCCAACTCTTTGCAGCCGCGGAATGCCTCGCCTCCGATTTCTGTCACGCTGTCCGGAATGACGATCGAAGTCAGACTTGTGCAGTTCTTGAATGCACTACCTCCGATTTCCGTTACGCTGTCCGGAATGACGACCGAAGTCAGACTTTTACATCTGGAGAATGCACACATTCCGATTTTCGTCACGCCGTCCGGAATGACAACCGAAGTCAGACTTGTGCAGTCCTCGAATGCACTCTCTCCGATTTCCTTCACGCCGTCCCGAATGACGATTGAAGTCAGGCTTGTGCAGCCCCGGAATGCACTCTTTCCGATTTCCTTCACGCCGTCCCGAATGACGACCGAAGTCAGGCTTGTGCAACCACTGATTGCACCGTTTCCGATTTCCGTCACGCCGTTCTGGATGGTGACTGAAGTCAGGCTGGTACAACCTGCGAATGCCTCACCTCCGATTCTTGTCACGCTGTCCGGGATGACGACCGAAATCAGGCTGGTGCAGCCACAGAATGCGCACCATCCGATTTCCGTCACGCTGTCCGGAATGACGACCGAAGTCAGGCTGGTGCAGCCCCAGAATGCACGCACTCCGATTTCCGTCACGCTGTCCGGAATGACGACCGAAGTCAGACTTGTGCAACCACTGAATGCACCGTCTCCGATTTCTGTCACGCTGTCCGGAATGATGACCGAAGTCAGGCTTATGCAGCCCTTGAATGCATCCCGTCCGATTTCCGTCATGCTGTCCGGAATGTCGATCGAAGTCAGGTTGGCGCAATCTTGAAATGCACACTCTCCGATTGTTGTCACGCTGTCCGGGATTGCGATCGCTTCCAGCCGGTTACAGTTTTTAAATGCTTCTTCTGCGATTTCCACAACGGGTACTCCGCCGTAAGTGCGTTCGAGCCGCGGTTCGGGATCGAGCCCCGTGTACCGCTTGATCATGATGCCCGCATCCGTTATTGCATAGTCGAAACCGGGCAGAATCGACGCGTCGGCGCATCCCATTTCACGCAGGTACTGTGCAAGATGCGTGTGCATATCCTGCGCAAAGCCGTGTGCAAAATCGAGCCAGTGCTGCCCGTGCAGCGCAACCAACTCCCGCGGCAGGTCGTAATCTTCGATCTGTTCCAACTGGCAGGCTGCGATCGCTTTGCCTGATTGGAAAGCGCGGATCAACGTTTGGGTGAGTTGTGCGTCCGATAAAAACGCATGATCTATGAGCACAAGGATGCAGGCGCTGCTTTGCAGCTTGTCCGCGTTTTCGCCGTCTTCAACCGCGTCATACAGACGGCAGCCGCCCTTTTTCGCTTCCAACAGGATGGTTTTGGCGGCCGGCGCTGATGCCGCTGCATACAGGCAGTACGCAAACCCGTTACCGCCGGCTTCGCTTCTGGCTGCCGGATCGACGGCGACCGAGATGCCCTTTGCCTCGCGCTGTTCGCCTTTGGTCAATCCGTCGATCTGCGTCAGCGCCGCCTCGATCCCGTCGGGCGTGACAGTCGAAACGACCGAACCGTCTTCGATCGCATAATCTACGCCCTCATCCAGATTGCACCGGATGATCGGTTTATGATACTGCATTGCCCAAGGGATCTCGTGCGCGCGGATATAGCCGCTGCCGAGCGACTGTGCGGTCACGAACAGCAGGAACGCCGCACAATCTTTGACGTGCGCTTCAAGTACCGCGTCGTAGCTGTCGCCGATCGTCAGACCTTCGTCGTACCAGATCCGCCAGCCGGATTCGTACAGCTCCCTGAGCACCGGCAAAACGGCGTCTCTGTCCTTGTGCGAATAGCTGATAAAGACGAAAGGCTTTTCTTCGTCCGCCTGAAAGGGCGACGAGAGCTTTTCAATCCCCGGCGGGATCACGCCGCCGAACGCTTTAAACTGGTAATCGAACAGGAACGGAATGTGTTCATCAATACAGTACTGATGTGCGCAAGACGGCTGTTCGGCAGACGATTCGCGGCAGATGATCGTGATCTTTGGGCAATGAATGAATGCGTCTTCTCCGATCTCCCTCACACTGTCCGGAATGGTGATCGAAGTCAGGCCGGTGCAACCTTTGAATGCCCTGTCTCCGATTGTTATTACACTGTCCGGAATGATGATCGAAGTCAGACCGGTGCAACCTGCGAATGCCGCGTCTTCGATTGTTATTACACTGTCCGGGATAATGATCGAAGTCAGACCGGTGCAGCCTGCGAATGCACAGTCTCCGATTTTCGTTACACTGTCCGGAATGGTGATCGAAGTCAGGCTGGTGCAGCCTTCGAATACACTCCAACCGATTTCTGTCACGCCGTCCGGGATGGTGATCGAAACAAGACTGCCGCATTCCTTAAAGGCAGCCGAGGCGATCGCTGAAACGCTGCCCGGGACGGTGACGGAAGACAGGCTGGTACATCGCCTGAATGTGTCGTGCCCGATTGTCGTCACGCCATCCGGGATGGTGATAGAAATCAGGTTTGTGCAGCCGCAAAATGCTGCTTCTCCGATTGTCGTTACGCTGTCCGGGATGGTAACCGTGGTGAGGTTCTTGCAGCCATCGAATGCGCTTTCTTCGATTCTCTCCACACCGTCCGGTATGGCAAGTGAAACGAGGCTGCAGCAATCCTTAAAGGTTTGCCAATTGATTTCTGTCACACCATCCGGTATAGTGATTGAAACCAGACTTGTACAGCCGCAAAATGCTGCTTCTCCGATTCTCGTTATGCTGCCCGGGATGGTAACTGTAGTCAGGTTTTTGCAGCCTTCAAATGTTTTGAGATTGATTGATGAAACGCCGTCCGGGATAGCGATAGAAGTCAGGCTGGTGCACTTTTGAAATGCGCAGTCACCGATTGCTTTCACAGCATCCGGGATGATGATAGAAGTCAGACTCTCGCAACCGCTAAATGCCTGGCTTCCGATTGTCGTCACACCGTCTGGCAGGGTGAGCGACACAAGGCTGCTGCATCCCTCAAAGGTATACGGGCTGATTTGTGTCACGTTGTCCGGGATTATGATGGAAGTCAGGTTTTGACAGCACGCGAACGCACGGTCTCCGATCTCCTTTACACCGTTCGGAATCGTGAGCGAAGTCAGACCGGTGCAGCCGTTGAATGCTTCTTCCTCGATATGCGTTACACCATCCGGGATTATGACCGAAGTCAGGCTGGTGCAGCCGTTGAATACACCTTTGCCGATTTCTGTCACGCTGTCCGGGATGGTGATCGAAACAAGGCTGGTACAGGTATGGAACGCCATAGAGTCGATTTTCGTTACGTTGTCAGGGATGGTGATCGTAGTCAGACTTTTACAGTTATAAAATGTAAAAGATCCGATTACTGTCACGCCGCCCGGGATGTTGACCGAAGCCAGGTTTTTACAACCTTGGAATGCCTCATTTCCGATTCGTGTCACACCGTCAGGAATGGTGATCGAAGTCAGACTTTTACAGTTATAAAATGTACCATATCCGATTTCTGTCACTCCGTCCGGGATGGTAACCAAGGGCAGGCTGGCGCATTCCCAAAACGCACACTTTCCGATTGTCGTCACAGTGTCCGGTATGGAGACAGAAGTCAGGCTTAAGCACAGTTCAAATGCTCCGTTTCCGATTTCCTGTACGCCGTTCAGAATCGTGACGGAAGATAGGCTGCGGCAGTCCTGAAATGCATACTCGCTGATTCTGGTAACGCTGCCCGGAATGGTGATCGATTTCAGGCTTTTACAACCTTCAAACGCATGGCTTTCGATTTCTGTTACGCTGTCCGGAATGGTGATTGAAGTCAGACTATCGCATTCTGAAAAAACATTTGTTCCGATTGTCCTTCCGCCTTCCGGTAGGGTAACCGAAGTTAGGCTTGAGCATTTGTGAAACGCATGAGATCCGATCGCCTTCACGCTATCCGGGATGATGATGGAAGTCAGGCTGGTGCACGCCTCAAATGCATTGTCGCCGATTTCCTGTACGCCATTCAGGATTGTGATGGATGATAGGCCGCTGCACTCCTGAAATGCATGCTCGCCGATTCTGGCAGCGCTGCCGGGAATGATGATGGAGGTAAGGCCTCTACAACCAAAGAATGCTTCATTTCCGATAATCGTTACGCTGCTTGGAATGTTGATTGAAGTCAGGTTCAGACTGTGCGCGAAGGCACCATCTCTGATCTCTTTTACACTGTCTGGGATGGTGATTGAAGCGCGGAAGTAGCAATTCGAAAACGATCCCTCTCCGATCGCCGTCACCCCGTCCGGGATGACAATTTCATCCGACACACCTATGCACTTTTTCAGTACGCCATTCTCAATAACAAGATCTACCGACATAACTGTCTCCTGTTTTATTGATATACAAGGAAAATCTATTCGGGACTATTCATTCTGCATGGACACGCTTTCCGTTTCGGTTTCCGCTTCGTACGGGCGCATATCGTAGCGCAGGCTGAAGCAGTGGCACCGCAAACCCGGTACGCCCGGCACACGGAACAGCAGCGTGCGGAACGCATTGCCGGACATGGTTTTGTCGCCGATGCGCAGCTTCGTCACATAGCCGATGTTGTCGCTGTATGCGCCGTCATGCGCGACTATCTCCATCCAGCCGGACGGATCTCCCGAAAGGTGGATCTTCTGGTCGTTGGATCGGCCTGCGTTGTAGGTGTTGGCGATGGTGATCACGTCCGCGGCGTCCATTGTCACCGTGCGCACGCTCACTTTTTCCGGCGTGTATACGCCGCCCTCGAGTCCCTCATAGTTGCCGCCGCCCCAGGTGGTGCCGGAACCGGCCGTCCACGTCGGGTAGTTTGCGGCAAACAGGCCTGTCGCCGTGCTGCCGTCGCTGTAGGCGAGATATTGGCCGAGCACCTCGTCCACACAGGCGTAGATCAGGCCGCCCGGATCTTTGGAGGTATAGGCGATCGAACCGGCGCTGACGGAAAAGCTGTGGCGGCGGACGAACGTATAGACCGCCACGATCTGCGCCTTGACCGCCTCGCGGTGCTTCTGGGAAATGTAGCCGCCGATTTCCGCCATTGTTGTGTGGGCGAGATAGTCCCGCAGCGGGTAGGACACGCCCCCGCGCGCAACCGAGCCGGGGAGATCCTCGTCATAGGCCATGTGTGTTTGCGGATAGTAGTGCAGCAGAATCTGCACATGGTTCCAGTTGAAGCGTCCGGTCGAATCACCGTAGACGAGCGCGCCCATCTGGCTCAGACCTACGCCATGCCCCCAGCCGTATACCGTGAAGGTGTAGACGCCGCGCAGTTCACCGCGCGCGTACTGCGCCGCAGACGAGGTTTCCGCGCCGGACGTGCTGTTTTCGGGCGATGTGCTGCCCTCTGCGAACACAGAGAAGCATACCGCGATCAGCAGCAACACCGCGACCGCTGCACGCAAAAAACGATACCGCATGCAGACGTCCTCCTTTCTGTGCGATAAAAATTACATAGTATCAGTATACCACATTTGCCGGCTGGAAGCAAGATTTACGGATTTATAAAAATTTTTTCAAAAAAGACTTGCATTTTGCAAAAACATCGTATATAATAATTCATGCACTTGCAAGTGCACGTGGACGTTTAGCTCAGCTGGAAGAGCATCCGCTTGACGTGCGGAAGGTCACAAGTTCGAGTCTTGTAACGTCCACCATTTTTTGCCCGGAAATCGCGCAGAGCGGCTTCCGGGCGTTTTTTTATAGCTCATCACGGATTTCCGTGCAACAAATACCAGCAAAGTGTCATCGCGAGGCGCAGATGCCTGCGCCGCCGGTGGCGGATGCAGCAGGCGGCTGCGCAGGAAGAAACAGGGAGTATCACGAAGCGCCTCTGACGGAGGCCGTCCCCTCTGTCACCTGCGGTGACATCTCCCCGCACTGCGGGGAGTCTCCAAGCGAGTGAGACGACCATGTTTCTGACCGGTCAACACTAAGCGTGGCGATCTCCCGTAGATGCCGGTTGGTTTCCCTGTGTAGGGCACGGATACATCCGTGCCGAAAAGGACGTTCCCTGCGACGCGGCACGCATGTATGCGTGCCCTACATACCTTGTGGGTACAATCGAGTGGAATCTGTCATAGCAATGACACATTCTCTTCTTGTCAGCTTTTTGCACGGTTTTTCGTGAAGAACCTTTTTTTATTTACGGCGACTGCGTAAAGAACGCATACAGTCTGTGCACATAGTCGGGCGCAGCGTCGTAGGCCGCGTGACCGAATCCGTGATACATATACCATTCGCTGTCCGTTTGATTGCCGACACGCCGCACGATCTCGCGTGATGCATCCGCGCCGAAGATCCGGTCGTCCGTGTCGCCGACAGCCAGAACGGGACAGACAATATCAGCGAGCTTGTCCAGAATATTAAACCCGATCAAACTTTCCGCCAGCGTGATGAACCGGGCAAGGTCGCCCTCCGTCACGGATTGCGCGGCAGCGGAGAGCGCATCCCGGTTTACCTGAAAGAGCGCCGGCGGCAATACCGTCTCGACGAAGGAGAGATACAGCGCCGCAGCGTCTTTTTGCCGGGCGAGTGCGATCCATGTGCGCAGCACTGCTTCGCTGTGCGCGTCGGTGCGTGCGGCGGCCGAACCGAGTACAAGCCGCTGCACGAGCGCCGGGCAGGCTGCGGCCAGCGCCATAGCGGCCATACCGCCCTGCGATACGCCGAACACGCACGCGTTCCGCAGACCGAGCGTCCGCATCGCTTCGGCCGTGTCGTCCGCGATGGCATACGGAGAATAGACCGGCGGGAGACTGTCGCGCCGGTCGAACAGATAAACCGTGAAATCCGTGCTGAATACGCTGTATTGCTTGCGGATCTGCTCTGCGGCGGGGAGTACGCTCTGCACGCTCAGACCCGGCAGGATCACCAGCGTTCGCGTACCGCTGCCGAATCGCAGATACCCCATTTCAAACGATGCCGCCGTCACTTTTGACACGATCATTTTATCGCCTCCGTCTGATCGGATTATAGCAAATTCTCCTTGTAAATTCAACAAAATCTATTGACTATTTCCGACATTTGCTTTATCATGAAGTTTTAGAATCCACAGCGAAAGGTGAGACCTTTTTTGGCAAAGAGAGAAGACGTAAGAAATATTGCGATCATTGCACACGTTGACCACGGCAAGACGACGCTCGTGGACGAAATGCTCAAGCAGAGCGGCATTTTCCGCCAGAATGAGCAGGTGCAGGAGCGCGTGATGGACTCCAACGATCTGGAGCGCGAGCGCGGCATTACGATCCTGTCCAAGAATACGGCTGTGCACTACAAGGATACCAAAATCAACATCGTCGACACGCCCGGCCATGCCGACTTCGGCGGCGAGGTGGAGCGCATTCTGATGATGGTCGACGGCGTGCTGCTGCTGGTGGACGCGTTCGAGGGATGCATGCCGCAGACGCGTTTTGTGCTGCAGAAGGCGCTGAATCTCAAAAAGACCGTGCTGGTCGTCATCAACAAGATCGACCGCCCCGGCGCGCGTCCGGCACAGGTTGTGGACGAGACGCTCGACCTGTTTATTGAGCTGGGCGCGGACGAGGATCAGCTCGAGTTCCCGGTGATTTATGCGTCGGCAAAGGAGGGTTATGCCTCCGAGGACGAGAATGTGCGCGAGGGCGATATGCGCCCGCTTCTGGACGCGATCCTCAGAGAGATCGAGCCGCCGCAGGGCGACCCGGACGGCCCGCTGCAGATCCGCTTTTCCAGCTTGGAATACGATGATTATATCGGCCGCATCGGCATCGGCCGCGTGGAACGCGGGAGCGTGCACCGCGGCGAGGCGGTGGTGCTCTGCCGTACCGACGGCACGACGGAGAATGTGAAAATATCCCGCCTGTACCAGTTTGAGGGCCTTCGCCGCGTGGAGGTCGAGTCCGCGTCGCTGGGCGACATTCTGTGCGTGTCCGGCATCGAGGACATCAACATCGGCGAGACGGCGTGCAGCCCGGATAAGATCGAGCCGCTGCCGTTCATCAAGATCGACGAGCCGACCATCTCCATGAACTTTATTGTCAACGACAGTCCCTTTGCCGGACGCGAGGGCAAGTTCGTCACCAGCCGCAACATCCGCGACCGCCTGTTCAAGGAGGTCGAAACCAACGTAAGCATGCGCGTCGAGGAGACCGATACGACCGACACGTTCAAGGTGTCCGGCCGCGGCGAGCTGCACCTGTCGATTCTGATCGAGACCATGCGCCGTCAGGGTTATGAGTTTCAGGTATCGCGGCCGAAGGTCATCTTCAAGGAGATCGGCGGCGTGCTGCACGAGCCGATGGAGCTGCTGATTGTCGAGGTGCCGGAAGCGTACGTCGGCGCCGTGATCGAAAAACTCGGTTCGCGCAAGGGCGAGCTGGAAAATATGGGCGCGCGCGACGGCGGCGCGACGCATCTGGAGTTCAAAATACCCTCCCGCGGTCTTATCGGCTACCGCTCGGAGTTCATGACCGATACCAACGGCAATGGCATCATGAACCAGCTTTTTGCGGGTTATGAGCCGGATAAGGGCGACATCGTCACGCGCGAGCGCGGTTCGATCGTCGTGCATGAAACGGGCGTGAGCACGGGCTACGGCCTGTTCAATTCGCAGGATCGCGGCCGCCTGTTCATCGGCCCCGGCGTCGAGGTATACGAGGGCATGATCGTCGGCGAATGCGCCAAGAATGAGGACATCGTGTGCAACGTCTGCCGCAAGAAGCAGCTGACGAACACGCGCGCCGCAGGCAGCGACGATGCGCTGCGGCTGGTACCGCCGACAGTGCTCAGCCTTGAGCAGTGCATGGAATTCATCAAAGACGACGAGCTGCTGGAGATTACGCCGCATTCGCTGCGTCTGCGCAAGCGCATCCTCTCCAAGGAGCAGCGTCTTAAGCTCGAACACAGGAAGAAATCATAATGGCAGAAAGAACGTCCGTCGCACTCGGCAGCTTCGACGGCCTGCATGCGGGACATCGCAGCGTGCTGCAAAAATGCCTGTCCGACCGCTCGGACGGGCTTTTGCCTGTGGCGCTGCTGTTTGACCGCCACCCGCTCGAAGCGCTGCGCGGCGCGGCGCCGCCGCTGCTGATGACATGCGAAATGCGTGATGCGCTGCTGCGGGAGATGGGCTTTGCGTTGCAGACAGTAGCGTTTACCGAGATTTGCAATCTGGAGCCGGAACAGTTTGTGCGCGACGTTTTGTGCGATTCGCTGCACGCGGCTGCCGTTTCCTGCGGCTACAACTACCGTTTCGGCAAGGGCGCCGCAGCGACCGCGTACGACCTGCGCACGCTGTGCGCGCGGCAGGGCATTGCGGTGCATGTTGCCGATCCGGTCGAAATCGCCGGTGCGCCGGTCAGCTCTACGCGTATCCGTGCACTGCTCGAACAGGGCGAACCGGACGCGGCAGCCGTACTGCTCACACGCCCGTTCACATTTACCGAAACCGTGCGGCACGGCAACGAGAACGGCCGCAGACTCGGTTATCCGACGATCAACCAGCGTCTTCCCGCACGTCTGGTCGTGCCCAAATACGGCGTATACGCTTCGCGTACGCAGGTGGACGGCATCTGGTACGACTCGATCACCAACATCGGCATCCGCCCCACGCTGCCGGACGACACACCCGGGTGCGAAACACACATCCTCGGCTGTGGCGAGATGCTCTACGGGCGGCGGATCACCGTATCGCTGCTGCGCTATGTGCGTCCGGAACGCAGGTTCGACAGCCTCGAGGCGGTTTTCCGCCAGGTGCGCGACGACGTCGCCGCAGCATTCCCGGATCGCGGCGCTTAATATTTGTAGCAGATAAGAGAAGAGACTGTTCTCCATACAGTGTTGAACAAGTCTCTTCTTTTGCTTTTTCTTTTCGTTTTCGCTGAATGCGACTGCGCCTTTTTTGCGGCTTTTTGGTCAGGATTGAAACGCTCTGTATGTTTTCACCAGCAGGCAGGACGCGATGACGAATGTGAACGCATCCGACAGCGGCATGGAGTACAGCACGCCGTCGAGCCCGAAGAAGGCCGGCAGCAGCAGTGCAAAGCCAACGCCGAACACGACTTCCCGAATCATGGACAGCGCGGTGGATTCGACGGGCTTGCCCATCGCCTGCAAAAAGATGAAACAGGCTTTGTTTACGCAGGCAAAGACTATCATGCACAGATAGATGCGGAATGCATGAACGGCGAAATCGGTATAGTAGATGCTTTCGTTTGCTGCGCCGAAAATACGGATCAACTGCTTCGGAAACAATTCTACGATCAGCAGCGCAGCCGCACCAACCGCCGCCTCGCAGATCAGCAGTCTTGTCAGCAGCGCACGAACGCGCTGCTTCGCTTTTGCGCCCATATTGTACCCGACAACCGGAATGCATCCTGCCGCCATGCCCACGACCACCGAAATGACAATCTGGAAGAATTTCATCACGATGCCGACCACGGCCATCGGGATCTGGGCGTACTGCGCCTGACCGAACACGGCATCCAGTGCGCCGTATCGGCGGATCATGTTGTTGATTGCGGCCATAGCTGCAACCAGAGAAATCTGCGAGAGAAAACTGGTCAGACCCAATGACAGCGTGTTTTTGCAGATGTCCGCATCCGGCAGGAAGTCGCGCAATGCCGGTTTCACCTGCTTCATGCGCAGAATATACCAGACCGCCAGCAGCGCCGTTACAATCTGTCCCAATACGGTGGCAACGGCTGCGCCCGTCATACCCCATCGGAAGGTGAAGATAAAGAGCGGGTCGAGAACGATGTTCACGAGCGCGCCCGCCAGCGTGGACGCCATTGCGAAGCGGGGACTTCCGTCTGCGCGAATGATCGGGTTCATGGCCTGGCCGAACATATAGAACGGAATGCCGAGCGTGATGTAAAAGAAATACTCTTTCGCGTACCGAAAGGTTTCCGCGTTGACTGTGCCGCCGAATAATCGAATGATCCCGTCGGCAAATACAAGATAGCCGATGCACAGCAGGATTCCGCTGACGGCAGACAGCAGGATTGAATTGCCGACACTTCTGCGCGCGCGCTCCGGCTGTCCCTCGCCAAGCCGGATGCTGACAAACGCGCAGCAACCGTCGCCGATCATCACCGCGATCGCCAGCGCAATCACAGTCAGCGGGAATACAACTGTGTTAGCTGCATTGCCGTAAGAACCGAGATAGTCTGCGTTTGCGATAAAAATCTGATCGACGATGTTATACAGTGCGCCGACGAGCAGGGAAATGATGCAGGGCAGCGCGTATGTGCGCATGACTCTGCCGACCGGGGCTTCTCCTAAAAAGCGGGTGTTTTGGGTTTCCATATTCATCCTCCGTTAAAAAAATAAAACGTGCGGTAAACAACTGGATTTACGCAGTAATTTGCCACACGTTCATTTGTCTTTATTCATTTTTGTAAAAAAGGTCAATTGCCCTTTGCGCCGCAATCCGTTTCGGGATGCGCATTGCGCAAATACAGGCTATTCCAAACCCAGCCGTGCGCGGATGTACGAACCGACCTCATCCGCGTTCAGTCCGAGGACAAAGGCGAATTCATTTTCGGTCAGCTTTTCCGCCTCACGCAGCATTGCTTCGTCCGAGGAGGCGAGCTTTTTGCCTTGGGCGATCAATTCCTGCTTGTGCAGGTACAGCATCCCGACAGACAGCAGAATCCGGCGCATATCGCTCTCGCGCAATGCGTTTCGGCACTGCTCTATACGTTCGCTGCGGTCTTCGATCCATCGCAAGGAGGTGCTTTTGATCGAGTCGATTGTTTCGTTGATTTGCTCGCGCGTGAGCGGCAGGCGCATCTTGGACGTCAGCTTTTCGTTGTCGGTGGGTATGTAGTACACGGAATTGCGGTCGGCAATCGGTTTGAGCACATAGAACAGTGACTGTGTGCGCATACCCGGCATCGGGCAGATGTCCTCGATCCGGCAAACGCCGTTCGCGCCGTAACAAACATACTGCGATTTTTCAAACGGTTTCTGCATGCTGTCCACCCTCCTGCGGCATTTCAGAATAAAACGTGCGGCAAAACTGGATTTACGCAGTTCATGCTACACGTTTCATCTGATATTATACACTTTTTTTCAGAAAAATGCAAATGTTTTTTGCAATAACGAATTTGAAAATTTAAGGAAAAATTGCGAGGCAGGCAACCTCCCGGATGGGTATGATCCGTACCGCGTTATGTGCGCAAAAGGATCGAACGACGTATAGCTGTCAGTGTGCGCAGCGGCAGCAGGAGTACTGCCCAGAGCTGATACAGCACGCATGCGGCGGCGGCGCGAAACGGCACAATTCCGGTGCGCACGGCGGGTGTGTCGGCAATTTCGTCCGCGTCCGTCACATCCTGCGTCAGCACGGCGGAAAGCGTCCCGCCGTCGGCGAAACGGAAATGCTGCGTGCGGCTGTGCGGAGCGTCATATTTTTCCCTGCTTGTCACATACCGTACCGTCACGCGCAGGGCGGCCAGATCCCCTTCGGGCACAACGCCGCTGACAGCCGCAGCCATGCTCTCGCCGGGCTGCAGCCGGACGCCGCGCCGGAACGAGAAACGCAGTTTCGCGCCGCGGCAGGTCACATCCGTGACCGTGATGCTGTCCGATTCGGACAGATTGGTGATTTGAAGCGCGGTCGAGTACCGCGTGCAGAATCCCTCCGCGCAGCCGCTGAATGTGCAGACCACGCCCCGGCAGGCGTTGCGCGAAGAAAGAAACTGCGGATAATCGGTCGACGCGTGCACGTCCGGCAGATCGTCCGTCAGCAGCAGCGTCGTCATCAGACGGCTGACCTTCTCCTCATTTGCGCCCATGCTGTGCAGCAGGCCGTCGACGTACCATGTGCTCTGCGGCAGATACCCGTCCGCCGCGTCGATTGCACCGTCCGGCGAGATGGTCGGGCTTTGCGTATCCGGCAGCGTTTTACCCAGCGGCGCGCAGGCAGCGCCCGTCATGGACGCGACGTCGATCACACCGTCGGAATGGCAGCCGTTGTCCACGGCCAGCGCCGTACCGTAGCCGGCGACAATGGAGACGGGCGTCCCCTGCAGGCGAATCTGCCGCAGCGTTTCGCGCATGCGCGGATAGATTTCGTTGTGGTAGCGGTCGCTTTTTTCGATCAGCGCGTCGTGCGTGCCGTCACGCAGCAGCCGCTCGCGCAGCGCTTCGTAATCCTGCGCCGGGACAAGATCCCAGACACTGCCGAAATTCTTGAAGAAGTCGATAAAGTACCGGTCGACAAACGCACGCAGAAAATGCGACAGGAACGAGGGACTGACCGCTGCGGCGAGCGATGCGAAGTCGCGCTCATCCTTGGCGAACGCGCCGTACAGCCGTGCAAAATCCTCCCACGCGAGGAAGATTTTTTGCCCGGACAGAAGCTGCGGCACAATCGAGCTGCCGCCGATCGCGGGACACTGCAGCACAACGCGGCCGACCTGCGACGCACCGTAGATCGACAGATAGCTTGCAGCAACCTGTCCGCCGTAGCTCACGCCGGACAGGTCAACTTTCGTCGCACCGGTTTCGCGCAGTACGTCGCGGATATACGCATCCAGCACCGCGGCGTTGTCCGCCTGCCCCAGCCGCCAGTCGAGCGTGCAGCAGTAGACGTTCTTTTCGCCGGCGGCTTTGCCGAGCATCTGCAGCGAGTCGTGATCGGGATAGTAGCCGATCGCGCGCAGGCGGTCAAGGCGCGTGTCTCGCACGGAGTGCGGATATACTTCGACAGGATATTTTGAACTGCCGTCGTCATTCATGCGCAGCGGTTCGAGAATCTCGTTTACATACGGTTCGAGCCGGTCGAACAGCGCGTCATAGATGCCGACCGCCGCGGCCGAGGCGTCGAACGCGATGCGCGGCAATTCCGCCTTGATCGCGTCGATGACTTTATCGCCGATATTCTGTTTCCAGACGCGCCTTTCCTGCGGCGTGCCGCGGTCGAGAACCAGCCGTGAGCTGGTGTAGCCCGCCACAAACACGATCGGACGAGACGCAGCGGCACAGGTCAGCGGCAGCGCCGCCGTGAGCAGCAGCAGACAAAGCAGGAGCGAGAGCAGTCTCTTTCCTCTTGTTCTCATGGTGATTCCTCTTATTCAGTCAGATCGCTGTACTGATAGGCGCGCACGTAATCCACGATAAACTCCGCCGGCAGATCCTTTGCGTCCGGCTTGGCAATGCCGGACCAGCCGTGGAACGGCTTGCCGTCGACGCCGTCGAACTCTGTCGAAAGCTGCATATACTCCGGCACCTCGGACACGCCGCCGAAGCTGCTGCGGCCGGTCTCGCGGCCGTTGACGTAGAAAATGTAGCCGTCCGGATTCCACTCGACGCCGTAGGTGTTGAATTCGGCGTAGGGGTTGTTCACGCGCGTGATCGTCACATTCCTGTAGCGGTGGCCGAGCTCATACCCGCCGTAGTGCAGGTTGGACGTGACAAGATTGTTGATGAGTCCCAGACGGCCGCGGTAGAACAGCGGCGACTCAAACACGTCGATCTCCGTGCCCTGCTTGCCGGGTGTGCCGTCCTTGATATTCTCCGAGGACAGCCAGAACGACGACCACAGACCCTCGGCAGCGGGCAGGATGCAGCGGCACTCGAAGTAGCCGTAGGTCTGCTCATACTTGCGGCGGGTGTCGATCCGGTCGGTGTAGAAGCCGGCGCCGTATTTGCCGTCCTGCTTGTACTCACTGCGGATCACGAGCGTACCGTCGCGCAGGAACGCCTGATCCTTGTCCCAGTAGCCGCCCTTGCGCACGCCCTGGCGGTAGTGCGTCCAGACGCGCATGTCGATTTCGTCGCCGTCGAATTCATCCTCGAACACAAGCGTGAATTTAGACATGTCCACAGTGCGGTCTGTCTTCGGGTTCCACGGATAGCGCAGCACGACCAGCCCGCGATGGATCACGTCTATCATGATGTTGACGAACTTGTCGAACACGGTTTCCAGTTTGTCGGTCAGCTCGGCCTTGTCGAGCGCCTGCGCCTGCGGCCGGAAGAACACGGCGGAGGACGCAAGCGCAATGCTCACACACAGCACAAGCGAGAGAACGGTGCGTACGGTTTTTTTCATGATGTTTCCTCCTCAAATAGAACGGTTTTGCGGATCTCGTCAAACGCGCGTTCCGGATGATCGGTCATCAGCACGTCGGCGCCGCCGCGCACAAGATCCTGCATATCCTCGCGTTTGTTCACGGTAAAATATTGTACGGAAAGCCCGCAGCGGTGCGCGTAGTCAATAAACTCCGTCGTGCCTAAATTGCCGAACAGAAGCTTTTCACCGTGCCGCCAGTAGTACGGCATCTGCAGCGCCATATACGGCAGCTTCTCCCGCGAGAGATCGGTTCCGCGCCGAAAACAGCCGTACAGCTCGATGATCTCCAGGGGGTTCGCCGAGCGCATGAGCTTGCCGGAATAGAAAACGTCGATTAGATTGCCCACGTCCGGCCAGTAGCTGGCGACGATCACACGGCTTTCCAACTGCCGCTCATGCAGGATTTTGTACAGCCGGTTGAGCATGAGCGCCGCCCACGGAGACGGGTACTTGATTTCGACGGTGTAGCGGAACCGGCCTGGCGCGTTCGCTTCCACATAGTCGAATACGTCCGCGATTTTCATGATCCGCAGATCGTCCGGGATCGCGTCGCCGCGAAGGCCGGCATAAGGATAGGTGACGGTGTCCGCTCCTGTTTTTACGGCGAACGTCTCGCCCATGTTCAGCTCCCGCAGCTCGGCATACGTTCTGGAAAAGACCGTGACTTTCCGGCGGCCGAACGCTTCGACGGCATTGGTTCTGTCGTCCAGATACAGATCGTGAAACAGCACCAGCTCGCCGTCCCGGGTACACTGCAGATCGGTCTCGATGATGTCCGGCGCGGCGTCGCTCTCCAGACATGCGCGAACCGCCATCAGCGTATTCTCCGGTGCGTTTCCCTTGCCGATGCGGTGCGCGGCGACGAGCGTATGCCCGTAATCCGGCAGAAAGGACTGCCCGGTATCGTGATTGCGCACCGCAGGCGCACTGCGCGGGAGCGGTACATAGGAGATCGAAAAAACGAAAGCCAATATCCCCGGCAGCAAAAAGCGGCGTAATGCCCTGCGCAGCGTGTAAAACAACGTAATCACAGCAGTCCCTTCCTTTCCGATGATAAATACAATAGTATTATACCACTGTGGTAGAATGCTGTCAACCGCGGAATCATATGGAAAGGATGCGCCGGTATGCGCAAGCGGTGAACTGTCTTTGCAAAGGAGAGATGCGGCTTGGGCAGAAGCGCTGGCTGAGCCGGCAGGCGAGACGGATGAGGAAAAACATTTCCTGCTGATGAACGCCCGGACGACAGCGTTCCTGACGTCTCACCTCATCCGACCTCGCTGTGCTCGGCCACATTCCCCTCAAGGGGAAGGCAAACGAGGTGGCATTGCGGCGATACGGTGTCGCGTATACAAAAATGACCTGTCATTGCGAGGAGCCTTGGCGACGAAGCAATCCGTTTCCCTTTGTTCTTGCCTGAAATTGTTCGGGGTACAGATTGCTTCGCTTCGCTCGCAATGCAATTAGACGGTAGATATTAGGGAAGCGCTGATTAAATCGGGGTGTGCGAGGGGACGAGAGATTTTTTCGGCAGATTGTACAAAAAATCTGCCGGCTTGCTGACGCAAGGCAAGGATTTTTGGTGCAATATGACGGAAAAAGATCCATCTTCGTGCGCATCGGATTTAATCAGTGCTTCCTTAGATGGTAGATTGTAAATGTGCGTGCAGAAGGTGCGGCGTAGGGGCGGATCGCATCCGCCTGCTCGTTCGGCATTGCACGGAAAAGACCGGGCGGCAGGTTGCCCTTTTCTGCTATCGGCCATCTGCCGTTCTCCGCAACATCGCTTTTTGTGATGCGCGATTTTTACCACGATCCGGTCATGGTTTTCCAAAGCCAATCGAACACGATCACCAGCGCGACGAACGGTGTACTGACGATTCCGGCCGTCTTCGCGGTAACGATTTCGAGATGTTCGATCCACTGCATGTATTTGGTTCCGTCCGCGCCGAGCTTATCGGCCAGCGCCAGAAACGGCATGGACAGGAAAGTGGTTGCAGCAAGGGTAATCCAAGCCGCATCTACGGCCGCAGCCTGTGTGAGGACAGGAAGCTGGCGACGGAAATAAGCGCCCAATGTGTTGCTCCTTGGTGTAAAAACGACTTGCAGTGTTTCGGATTCGGCGCTCGTGCCGAACAGCTTCGCCTGCATCGTAAACGGCTGTGTAATGTGCTCGACGGTGCAGGTGTCGCCCTTCGCGAAATACTGACCGTCCTTGTACCACTGCACGGTGACATGCTCCGGCCCGTCCATGACGTCGGCGGTGAAGGTCAGCGACTCGCCGTAGGCAGTCTCCCAAGATCCGTCGTCGTAATCGCGGATTGTGATGATCGGCTTTCTCCAGTGCGCGGTCAGCGTGTGGTCGTCTGTGCGACCCACGACCGCATCGAGATCCAATCGGCGGCCGCTGTCGTCATACCAGCCCTCAAAGATGTGCCCCTTGCGCTCCGGCCACACATAGACGGGGCGCAGGTACCGCTCGCCGTACGTCACGGTGTAGACGCCCGGTTCGTTCTTCGGCAGCGTACCGCCGTTCGGGTCGAGCGTGACGGTCAGCGTTTGTGCGGGGGAGAGGTGCAGTGCGGGTACGATCCCGTACAGTGTGTTGGGGGATGCGAAGCCGGGGCTGACGTCGCCCCAGTCGAGCACGGTCGCCAGATACTGCGATCCGTACGGTGTGCGCAGCAGCCATGAATACCCGAAATTGGACGAAACGTTGTCGTCCTCCAACCCCATGCACTTGGCATAGTCGGTCGATTGCAGAATGCGCGCCGGTTCAAAATGCGTGTCCGGTTCGGAGATAAAGCCGTATGCCGGATTCAGCATGTCATTATACGACAGCAGAAACACCTTGTCGTCCGTGTCCGCGCTGTTGCACGCCGCAGCCGGATCGTTTGCGTCATGGAGGATCGACGGCGGATTGTCAAGATGCGTGGTCTGCACACGTGTGCGCTGGATGGGATTGAACGCAGCTTTGAAAAAATCGTCGTTGAGCCAGCGGCGGATATCGGAAGCGTCGTAGCTCGATGCATAACGGGTTTTGGCTTCGTCGCCGAACACAACGCGGAACTCCACCGGATCTTCCTCCGGATCGTCGCACGGATGCAGCTGCGTTTCGCCCAGCACATATGATTGAAACGGCTGTGCGTCGAGGATGGTTTCACTCATGACCAGTCCCCGCGTCTTATCCAGCACGCGCCAGCGGATCGGTGCATAGGAAAAGTAATAAACCGTATCGGGCATATAGCCGTGTTTGGCCTGCGGCGGTCGATTGACGGGTTTCTCCTGCTCCGGCGGCGACGGCTTGCCCGTGTTTTGCGGGCGGTATGCGCTGAATCTCACGGCGCGGTAGCGGGCTGTGCCGAGGGTCAGGTCGGCGTACTGCATGAAGTCGGACGCAGCCATCTGCCCGTCGTCCCAGACGCCTGTACCGGTGTAGTAATTGTACGACTGCCAGTTCTTTTCAAGGTTGTCCAGCAGACGCAGTGTGTTTTCGTGCGTGACCCTCTGCTGCGGATAGCTGCCGAATACGACGGATTCCGGCGTGTCCGCGTCGTCTGCGGCCAATGCCGATGCAAGCGACTGCATCGTCAGCAGCGCGCACAGCAAAACGCAAAATGTGAATCGGATGTACTTCATTTTTGTCCCTCCTTTTTCTTTACAATACAGAAAGCTTTATTAAGATACAAGCGAGAAAACGATTAAGATTTGCTTAAGACGTCGCGCGCACGGGGCGGGCGCCGGATTTCCGGCGCGCCGGTGTTGCAATAGGATTACATTTATGGTACAATTCAGATAATGCATACACAAAGGGAGGACGATCGTTTGAAACGCAAATGGGTCATCGTTCTGTGTATTCTATTGAGCATTGTTTTGATCGGGGGAGGCGCTGCGGTGATGATTACAAATCTGATCGGACGGACAGTCCTGTGTGATGAGCTGGAATCGTGCGACGTTTCGACGGGCGGCGGGATGCTCGGCGGGTATCGGGAGGTGCGCCTGACGCGCGATGCGGACGGAAACGCCGTGCTGCGCATCCGCGAAAAGCAGACGCACGCTGACCGCGAGATCACGACGCAGTACCCTGTCGCGGACGCGGCGTTTGACCGCTTGCGCGAGATTACCGTGCAGTACAATCTGTACGGCGCGAGCAAGCGTCCGTACAGCAAAATACGCGCGTTGGATGCGGATACGACGTCGGTTTCGTTTGATTTCAAAAAAGGCGACTTCCGCGTTTCCGAAGAGCAGGTTCTGTCCCGCAGGATGCGCGAGGGATTTTGCGAAGTCATCCGCTATCTCGATTCGCTTGCCGTCGGCGAGGGCGTCACGACCAAAGCGCCGCAGAGAGCTTTTCTGCTTTTGCGCGGCTACACGCTGCAGTTCATTGTCGAAGAGCCTTTCGACGGCAGACTCGACGACATTCTCAGCGAGGACAGAGAAGTGTCCGCGTTCGGCAGCAGCGGAATTGTGCTTGCGTCGGACGTGCGGCCGGATCTGACCGGCGCTTCCGGTGCAAAAGAAGCTGCGGCGGGCGACATCGTGTACGACGCGCAGAACGGGCAGATCATTCTTTTGTATGCGGACTGCACGTTCGCACAGCCCGTCTACAGGCTCGCGTCGCTCGACGGCTATGTGCAGTCTGCCTGTCCGCTGATTGCCGAAATGGAAGGGGAATACTATTTCCGTCTGGACTGACAAACGAATGGGAGGCGCAATGTGGATAAACTCATCAGCCTGTTTCTGGTCTGCTGCTGCATGATACCCTATACGTTTACACTGTACGCGCCGCCGGAAAGCGCGGCGCGGCTGCCTGCGCGTGAAGCCGTCGCGCGGGACGAATCGAAGTCGTGCGGCGTCCTGTCCGAAGTGCGCATGCACGGCGGTGTGCCGACGCTGTTCATCAACGGCGAGCCGTATCCCGCGGCGGCATACATGACGTATCTGGAGGATTACAACCGGTACGGCTCGTTTGCCGGGGCCGGCTATACGCTGTTTTCCCTGCCGGTTTTGTTTGCCGGACGCTGGATCGGCATGACGCGCAATATGACGCCGTTCGGCAAAGGTATTTTCGACCGCGAGGGCGAGCCGGATTTCTCAGCGATGGACGCTTCCGTGCATAAAATATTAGACGCCTGCCCCGATGCGCTGATTTTCCCGCGTATCAACATGTCGATGCCGCTGTGGTGGATTGCGGCGCATCCCGACTGCACGGACGGTACAGGCGAGCGCGAGTCGCTGTATTCCGACGTGTGGCGCGAGGACGCGTCGCAGATGCTGCGCGAGCTGATCCGCCACGTCCGCGAGAGCGATTACGGCGCGCACATCGTCGGCTATCAGATTGCCGGCGGCAATACGGAGGAATGGTTCCACTTCGATATGAATGCCGGCGCGAGTGCGTGCGCGGAGAAGGGCTTCGCGTCGTTTATGCACACGTGGTACCCGGACGAGCCGTTCGACGGCCTGCCCGATCTTTCGCTCCTGCAGCAGAAAAACAAAATCTATCACCGTTCGCAGCCGCTGGCACGTTTTCTCGAATACGCCAGCGTGCGCGTCGCGGACAGCATCGCGTATTTCGCGCATGCGGCCAAAGAGGAGACCGGCAACACGGTCGCGGTCGGCACGTTTTACGGCTATGCGCTGGAGGTGCCGTCGCCGCTGTACGGTACGCACGCGCTGGAGATGCTGCTTGAGAGTTCGGACATCGACTTTATCTGCTCGCCCAATTCCTACATCGGCGTGCGCGATCCGAACGCGGACTGGACGGAGATGTATGCCGCGGACAGTGTGCGTCTGCATGGGAAACTCTGCATGCAGGAGTGCGACGTGCGCACACATCTGACCCGTCCGCTCGGCGAATGCGCGCCGGAAATTGACCCGATGAATCAATATACCGCGCCGATCTGGCAGCCGCTTGCCGACCGCGAGACAGCGCTGCAGCAGATCCGCAAGAGCTTCTGCCGGCAGTTGATCAAGGGGAACGGGTTCTGGTGGTTCGATATGTGGGGCGGCTGGTATGAGGACGCGCAGATCATGCGCGACATGCAAACGTACCGCGAGGTCTATACGGACGCTCTCGCGTCGGACAGAAGCTCCGTTGCGCAGCTTGCCGTTTTTGTGGACGAGAGCGCATACCGGTATATGACGGACTGCGCCCTGCGCTACGCCGCGTCGAACCAGCGTTGGCAGCTCGGCTATGCGGGCGTGCCGTACGATCTGTACAACATCGGAGATTTTAACGAAGTGTGCGGCAAGTACCGTGCTGTGCTGTTCCTCTCGCCGGTCAAAACGCCTGCGCTGCGCGAGGCCGTGGCGCGGTGCAAAGCGGACAAAATCCCGTTCCTGATGCCGTACCGCGGCAAGACGGTCTATCCGGCACGGCAGCTTCGCGCGTTCTGCTGCGCAAACGGCGTGCATGTATACAGCGAGACGGACGACATTCTGTACGCGAACGCGCAGTATATCGCGCTGTACGCGGCGTCGTCCGGCACAAAAACGATTACCCTGCCGCAGGACGAACACCTGACCGTGATCCTCGGCGAGAGCGGCGTCACGCTCAAGGGCAACACCGCCGAATTTGATTTGCGGCAAGGCGAAAGCATTCTGCTCAGGCGGGAATAAGACCATCGGTGAGCAAACATAATATACGGCTGTCCTTGCGCAGGGGCGGATTGACTGCGGCGGTCTGCTGCCAAGGCCGCTCCTGCGTTGTATCAAATAAAACAAAAATAATCAAAAAAGTGCTTGACATGCCCCACAGAGTGTGATATGATTACCTTACCTCTGAAAGAGGGCTATTTTTTTTGTGCCCTTTTTTCTCTCAACCCGGAGGGAGGTAAAAAATCCAAAAATGGAGGTGCCGTCAAATGCGAGTTAAGATCACTCTTTCCTGCACGGAGTGCAAGCAGCGTAATTACAACACGATGAAAGACAAGAAAAACACGCCGGACAGACTGGAGAGAAACAAGTACTGCAGATTCTGCAAGAAGCATACTCTCCACCGCGAGACGAAGTAATCGGGAGGACTAAGCATGGCGAAAAAAGAACAATCCGCAGCAGCGGAAAAGATCGCGGCAGCCGAAAAGGTCAAAGCGAAAAAGCCGAAGTCCGACAAGCCGAATATTTTCGTTCGCGCATGGAAAGCTATCGTCCGCTTTTTCAAAGACCTTCGCGGTGAAACGAAAAAGATTGTTTGGCCCGATGGCAAGACCGTCCTCAAGAGCACGGGCGTTGTGCTTGCGGTGGTCGTGGTGTTCACCATCGTGATCTGGCTGATCGACCTGGGACTGAGCAAGTCCATCGATCTGGTCAGCGACGCGGCCAGAAATGCCAACGACACAACCGTGACCGAGGTGGCAGACGACAATACCGCCAGCCAGAATCTCGTGATCGAACAGACCACCGAGGCCGCTGCGGAAGCCGCAGCCGCTGAGGAAGTCACAGCCGCTGAGGAAGCTGTCGAGGAGACCGCAGCCGCTCAAGAGGCTGCTGAGGAGACCGCAGCGCCGACCGCAGCCGAATAAGAATCGGAGGAAAACGCTATGTCGGTTGATACCAGATGGTATGTGGTGCACACATACTCGGGCTACGAAAACAAGGTCAAGACCAATATCGAAAAAGTCGTCGAAAACCGCAGCATGCACGACGAGATCCTGGAAGTGAAGATCCCGACCGAAACGGTCGTCGAGATCGTCGGGGACAAGCGCCGCGAGGTTGAGCGCAAGCTGTTTCCCGGATACGTCCTGGTCAAGGTCGCGGTGCATATGGATGAAGACGATCGACCGGCCATGAGCGATGAAACGTGGCTTGTGATCCGCAATACGCGCGGCGTCACGGGCTTTGTCGGCCCCGAGAACAAGGCCATCCCCCTGACGGAGGAAGAGGTCTACAGACTGGGCGTCGAAAAACGCAGCGTCGAAGTTACGTACGCTGTGGGCGATACCGTCAATATTATCGACGAAATCTTTGACGGGTTTACAGGCACGGTCGAGGAGATCGACGTGGAAAACAACATTGTCCGCGTTTCGGTTTCCGCACTCTTCGGCAAGGAGACCACCGTCGAGCTGGAGCTCGATCAGGTCGAGCCGATCGGAGATTAAGATTTGAAGAGTTTCACTAGAATTGGAGGAAAATAAACAATGGCACAGAAGGTAGTAGGCTTAATCAAGCTTCAGATTCCTGCCGGCAAGGCCACTCCGGCCCCGCCCGTAGGTCCCGCCCTTGGTCAGCACGGCGTCAACATCATGGGCTTTACCAAGGAATTCAACGAGAGAACCAAGAATGACATGGGTCTGATTATCCCCGTCGTCATCACGGTATATGCAGACCACACTTTCTCCTTCGTCACGAAGACGCCCCCTGCGGCCGTCCTCATCAAGAAGGCCTGCGGTATCGAGAGCGGTTCCGGCGTCCCCAACAAGACGAAGGTCGCCACCATCACTTCCGAGCAGGTTCGTAAGATCGCCGAGCAGAAGATGCCCGATCTCAACGCAGCAAGCGTTGAGGCCGCTATGAGCATGATCGCCGGCACAGCACGCAGCATGGGTGTCGTAGTCGCGGACTAATGACGCGTGTGTGGGAGGAAACATCCGATTAACCACATCAATGGAGGAAATGTATTATGAAACACGGTAAAAAATATCAGGAGAGCG
>JAFSYM010000035.1 GCA_017450005.1 Clostridia bacterium | reverse complement strand
CTTTTCTACTGCAGCCATGGTATTGCCGCCTTCAATAAAATCGCCGCTGCTGTTCAGCCCCGACCACGCGTGCACGATGATGAACGCGTATGAGTCCGGGTTCTTCGGATCGGTCGGCAGCGCATTGACGGCAGCCGCGATTTCTTCCGGCGAGCTTCCCTGCCGATTGTTCCAAAGCCGATACTTTGCCGATACGATCGGCTTGCCGTCGACAAAACGCGTTCTGCCTTTCAAGCCCGCATAATTGCCGTAATCCATATAGAAGATCCCGCTTGCCTGCGTATCCGTCAGCAGCGTATTGAGCGCCCCGGAATAAAAACCGCCGTCGTCGAGTACCAGCAGCTCGCGGGTATCCAGCATTTCCATCTTCTGCGCGAGGGTACCTGCCATGCTGCGCAGCGCTTTGCGGCTCGTCCATCTGGACGGGAACGTATAACCGAGGCCGCTGAGCGAGAGCACAAACGCGTCATTCGCAGTCATCTTGCCGTAATACCTTTCCACCAGCGGCGACGCAAGATCTGCGGCGGAAGCCGGAACGCCCCACGCAAAAGGAAATTGTCCGCGCACAGGCGAGCCGTAATAAGCGGCACCCTCATAGGAGCCCAGGAACCACTGCACATTGTCGCCGTCCGACATCAGCAGACAGACGGTGCGCCCGCCGTCCTGGGCGGGAACGTCCGTTTTTTGCCGGAAACTTTTACGCGGGAAACCGCTGAGCACCGAAATGTTGCACGCCAGATCCGCAGGGATCAGGCAGGCGTTCAGTGAGGAGAGCGAGGCTACGGTATCATGTTCACCGAGATCATTGTTCCACCCGAAGATCAGCGCGTTCTCCTGCAGAAAACGGAAGGCGTTGGTGTGCTCCGCGCGGTTTGCCGCGGCGTCATACCATACGTACGCGCCGCTCATCACGGCATAATCCAGCATACGCGGCGCGAGCGAGAGCGGCTGCTCAAACGCGACGTCGCGCCGCAGCTGCTGAAACTCCGGGGATCTGCGCAGCTGAAGATCGCTCCACCCGCGCACGTCCGCCGTCATGCACAAACCCGCATCCCGCACCGCCGTCTCATATTCCTGCAGGACGACGATACTGCTTTTCGGATTCGCAAGCGAGAGCGCGACCAATGCGCTGTCGTTGTTGCACAGAATGTAGCCGTCGAAAAACGGCGCAAATTCCGCGAGCAGCGCGGCGAGATCCCACGGCGATCCGTCCGGCTGCGTTTCGATCAGTTCCGCGTTCGTATAGGGCAGCCAATCCCTGTATTTTTCGGCGCGGAACAGCAGATTCTTTTCGCTGACGTTCGCCAGCAGCCCCTGCATCGAAGCGAGCGTCAGCGCGGAGCCGTCCGTCGGTACGTTGGTCAGAAGGAGCGTTTTTGCCTCAATCGCCGCTTTCGGGAAATCTGTGTCCGTATTCTGCCGGTCGGCGAACGAAACAGAAGACAGGGTAAGCAGTAACGTCAGAATATACACGACGATGCGTTTAAGAATTTGCATGATGCAGTCCTCCGTGATTCTATTCGGACAAATCCCGATTCTGTCAACCGGCATCCGTTCCGTGTGCATTTTCTCTGTCAGTGCGTGACAGCCTTTGCCAAACTGCGCCTGTGCGTCGGCGTGTGTCGAGAGAAATCAATTCAGCGCTTCAGCCTGACGGCGGTACAGTTTATCGTTGGTATGATTCTTCCGACGGAGAGGTTTTCTTTTATGTATAAAAAGATTCGCCGATGTTTCCGCCTGTCGTTTCAACGTTTTCGACGGGCGTCCCGATGCAGAGAAACCGGTCGATCGGCTTGAGAATCTGCACATTTTCAAACCGGATATTTTTGACCTGCGGCGTCTCACTGCCGGGATACCAACTGTGCAGGTAGGCGTCGTCGCTTTTATAGATCATAACCGCCTGCTCTCGCGGATTCTCCAGCGAGATGTTGCGAAACAGAATGTCCCTGCATCCCGCCGTCAGCGGAATCTGCCGCTTGGTGTACGCGAGATGCGTTTTCACCCAGAAAATGCCGTCCAGCTCTTTGCAGGCTTCCTCGAAACAAGGCTCCGTTTCAGATATATACGTTGTATCATCCGGCCGCATCACCACGCGGTACATGCCGCTTTTGGTGCGGACGGCGTCGGAGTGGCGCACAGTCATGCCCCTTGTCCAATCCCGCGCCGTGCCGACAAGGACTCGAATGAACAGCATGCTTTCAAAACCCGGAAGCTCCGTACAATTCTCTATGAGTCCGTCGGAAATCGTGCCGAAATTCGGATTGGATACCGAATAGTCCGCGCAGTTGAGCGCGATGGCGTCATCGCCTGTGCGGAACCTGCCGTTTCGCAGAACGAAATGGCGGCCGGGACCGAAATGCACACCGTCTTTCAAGCCCTCGATGTGGACGTTTTTAATGATTACATTCTCAAAATCGGAGACCTGTATGCCGTAGTCTTTCGATAAAAGATCGGTAATCAACACATTTTCGATGCGGACATTTTTAACATAAAGAAATGCAATGTGTCCGCGCAGCCCGTTGACGACGTTCGGCGTATGCAGGATCGTTTTTGCATCGTCATCGGAGGAGATTGCGGCGCTCTCGACGCCGTTTACAACGATATGCGCGCCGCGGATGGAAATGTTTTCATTGAATACCCCGGTAAACGCGCCCTCGTTTACAAACAGATTGCCTTCCGACAGCCTGTCCCGCAGCGGACTTCGCCGCAGAACGACGCCCTGCGCAAAGAGCAGGTGCGTATCGCTCGGCAGGCGGATCGAACCCGCAATGTCGTAAACGCCCGGCGCGGATACGGTAACCGTTTCATATCCGGCGACGGCTTTCTGCAAAGCCTGCGCATTGGACACCGCGTTTGCATCCGGCAGAAACCCGAATGCGTACGCGTCCGTCTGCGCACTTTTCTTCTTGTACTTCTCCTGCGGGAGAAACTCTTTTTCATGCATTGCAAATCACGCTTTCAAAGTCGGAATCAATTTATGCGGACTGTTTGCGGTCGGCAGAAACGGGTGCTATTACGGTACTTTCTCAATGATGATTTCCGTCGATCCGTCTTCGAGAGAATTGTATGCATCATAATGGATATGTGCTGCCGTCGGTTGTTCGGCGAGAGCAGCGAACTGCTGCGACAGAGAGAGCAGCCCTTCTTTGTTCGCGGACAGGACGACCGTGCCCGATTCATCGACCCGCACGCGTATTGTAAATCCGTCTACCCAATCTGTTTTCATACGCTCACCCGTCAAACTTTTTTTCAATTATATCACACTTGTACCCAATCCCGCAACCGTGAGAAGAACGATTTTGCGCCCCATCCAACGCTCGGGCAGATCGTCTATTGAAAAACAGGGAAGAGCATTGTATAATAAAGATGATCTGAAACGGCAGGGTGTGAATCCGCCGCACAGGATCATCAAATCATTCGTGGAGGGAAGTCTTATGAAAGCTCATGTCAAAAAGCTGCTTGCTGTCGCATTGATTCTCACGCTTCTTGGTTTGTCTGCCGCGTGCGGCAAAGGCGCCGGCGATCCGGAGCCGACAGACACATCGTCCGCTGAGACGACGACAGAAGAAACCGTGCCTGCCGCGACCGCCGAAGAGACGCTTGCGCAAACCACCGAGGCAGCATCTGAAGAAACCACCGCGCAAGAGTCCGTCACGCAGATCGAAAGCACCACCGAAGAGGAGACGACCGAAGCGCAATCGTCTGCGCCCCAAACCAAGGCGGAGGTCATCGCGTATCTCAACGACGCGCTCAATGCGGTCAAGGCAAACCGTCCCGGCTTCACAAAAGCGTATAAAAGAGACGCATCCGGCGATATCACCGGACTGCCCGGATGGCTGAGCAATATTATCCGGCAAGACGAGACCAAGACCTATCAGAAGGGCACCGATTATACGGATGTTTTCCCTGCTGCGGGGTACAGCTGGTCGAGCAGACTCAGGGAGAGCGACGTGACGAAATTCTCCATTGAGGAGAACGGTCAATACTATGATATTCGCGTCGACCTGGGGAACGAAACGAATCCCACGCCCGGCGAGACGTCCTCCTACGGCAGATGCATGTCGGTGGTCACGGTGTCGAGCGCCGAATCCATACCCGGCATCAAGAACGTTTCCATGCAGTATCACAACGGTTACGTGACCGCCAGAGTGGACGCCGCGACAAACAGGATCGTCCGCTGCGCGTTTTCGGCTGCGGCGGATGTGCAGGCGTCGGTAGCGGTCATCGGAGACGTCAGCGTCAGCAACATCGTCAGCACCGAAACCTTCACCGACTTTGTCTGGTAAAAGAATATACCTGTCCTGCGTTCCGTGAACCGTTCCCGTGATGCACGCATAGCTGAACCGGAAAAAAGGTTCTTCACGGAAAAACGTGCAATATGGGAAAGCGATATTGCAGAAGATGGCGGATAGCAGATGGCAGATAGCGGATAGCAGAAAAGGGCGGGGCAAAATGCCCCGCACCCCAATCAAAACGGGTACGGGCAGAGCCCGTCCTTTTCTACAATCTATTATCTACAATCTAATATCTTGACGCTGCACGGACATTCGTGATGAGCAGACAAAAACGCCGTTGCTGCACACGGCAGCGAGAGAGGCGTCATATTCGCCCTCAATCAACCGGTTCTCGCCGTACAGCGCCTGTATGCTGTCCTTTGCCGCCTGTGTGTCGCCTGCGCCGCATCCGGCAAGAAGAACACAGAGAAGCAGCGCCAGAAGCCCGATTCTTTTCTTCATAAAAACCAACTCCGTAAATTCTTGATTATAATTTTCAATTATTCCACACCGGCTCCGAATCTGCAACTGTGCAGAACGAAACCGCCGGCACTGCCGCGCAGATGAAAGATGCGGAAAAGCAGGAATGAACCTGGTTTTAACAGTTTTTGAACAAAGCTATTGACACGGACGGAAATAAATGATAAAATTTTGACAAGCAGTTAAAGCTGCAAATTCTTTGAAAAAGAGGTTACAAAATGAAAAAGTTCTTATCCGTATTCTTCGCAGTATTTTTCATTCTCTCTTCGTTCTCTGTGATGGCTTCCGCATGGGAGTCCTCCTGCCCCTACTGTGGTGAGAAGTTCACCACCGAAGCGGCTTACACAGAGCACATGACGCTCTACAACCACACCGACGGCCACTACATTGTCTGCCCCTTCACCGGCGACGATTATAAGGACGGCGGCTGCGGCGAGCAGTTCGCGACGAAGGCAGCGTACGACGTGCACGTTGCCACCTGCAAACACAACGGCGACTACAGCACGCTGGGCTATCTCAAGTATTACGGCGGCAAGCTGGTTGACGCGATCAAGGGCGTCAAGTGGGGCGATCTGCTGAGCAGTATCGTCAGCATCGTCAAGGCACTCTTTGCCGGCGTCGAATTCAAAGAGATCATCAACCTTTTCAAGACTATCTTCAACGCCATCAAGGGCTAAGCATTCCATTCGGCAAACAGATACCGCGCCGCAGTCGATTCTGCGGCGCGGTTTTTCTATAAGCAAAACGATGTGACCGGCGGTTTATGCAAAGCAAAACGTGATCTTTCCGCTCTCGTCCGGGTATATGCGGATGCCGTCTGCGGCTTTTTCAAAGAACCCGGCGGAAAGGCGCAGCGTGTAGGAGAAAGCCTGATCCGTAAAATCCCGGAACGTGCAGCGCAGTACGGTATGTTCCACATTGTCATAGGGCAGCGTGGGAACCTGTGCGTAACGCATCGAAAGATAAAACCTGCGATCCGGACACTGCACGGTGAGGGCGCGCTCGTCGGCGGTAAACGTGACGCTGCCCCACAAAGCGCGCATGGCATTCTTCGCCGCCTGCGCAACAGAGAAGCGCGGACTGTCTCCCGCGTGCGGATAGATCCCCGCGCGAACGCTTCCTTCGGAAAACCGGAAGCCGTCCATCACCGGAAGGGCAAAGGTGCCGCAGCGGGTGTCGGTGTTCTTTTTATGCAGATATGGTTCGGCGTAATCATCCGTATACAACTGCAAATCACGAATCCAAGCGCGGTTGTTTTCAAACAGAATGTTCACGCGGTAATACCGCGAATAGTACCACAGCGTTTTGCGGGCAGTGCGCTGCATGTCGTCGGCAACGGCGCTGTTGGGCGGGGTGAGGGCATAGGCGCTTTTGAACCATTCGCCGCTTTCGCCCAGTGTTTGCAGCGTCACTTTGCCCGCGTTCACAAGCGGCTGCAGCTTTCGCAGCTGCATGGACAAGCCCGCTTCTATATTCTTCCAGTCGAAGGAATTCTCCTGCCCGAACTGCGCATAGGCGTGGGAAAGGGCGCCGGCGCCGTAGGTATCGCGCAGAAACCGATCCACCCATTCCGGATTGCCGCCGCCGTCCTTGTACACCGGTTCAAGCGAGCAGACGCTCTGATTTTCCAGGGGCGATCCGAGGCCGAGATCGTACTGGTCGATGATGTCCGGCCCGAGCATCCGGAACAGCGGAATGCCGATCTGGTTTTCCTTTGTCCGGGCGGGCATGATCGCGTTGTTCCTGCCGGGGTAATAGCCGCCGGTGTAATAGCCGCCCCACACGGTGATGCCGTCCGTGCCGTACTGATCCTTGCAGATGCAGAACGCCGACAGACCGTAGCGCTTTTCGATATAGGCAAGGGAGTAGGCGTCGATGCTCCAGCAGCCGGCGACCTTCGGATAGTACCCGAAAGTCTCTTTGAACGTCCGGAAAGCTTTGTCGATCAGTTTATCGCGTTCGGCCGGCTCGTAGGCGGACAGAAAATTGACGCGGATATCCCAGTCCCACGGGAAGCGTCCGTGCCAGACCATCCCGGCGTCCTCGACCAGCGGCTGCACCACTTCGAGCCACAGGCCGACCTCCACATCGTACCCGGATTTGACCAGCGCCGGATATTCCGCCTTGACGAGCGCGTCGTACTGCAGCAGTACCGTGGAGCGAAAGCCGTACTGCCTGCACAGATCCAGCTCCGCCTTGAGGGTGGGATATAAATAGCTGTCGTCCTCGGCGCGCGGTTCGCACCCGCGGGCAAAGTTGATGATGTTTGCAATATTTTTCACGCCTGTATATCCTCCGTTGCTATGCGTTCTCCGGCGTCGGTGCATCCGTGAACGTCCATTTCTGCTGTAGAATCACAGCCGGTTCGCACTCGTGCGGATGCGCGTAAAAAACGGTCAGAATGCTGCCGTCTTCCAATTCGACAGAGGACGGATAACCGAGATCGTCGCTTACATTATTTACGTAAATGTCGTGCCCGGAGTCCCACGTTTTGCCATTGTCGCGGCTGAACATCGCTTTGATCCCGTACGGCGGCTGTCTGTAGCCGTATGTGCAGATCAGCATCCCGGAGGCGTGCTTCAGAATATGCGGCGGCGCGCCGCCTGTCAGCGGCAGCAAAGCGACGGGCTTCGACCAGGTTTTTCCGCCGTCGCGGGATTCGGACTGATAAATCGTGAAGATATGCGGACAGTCCTGCTCCACGCGGATATGCGCAAGAATCATCCCGTCGTCGAGCAGAACGGCATGCGGTTCGCAGGACAGCGGCTGTTTTCCGTCGATGGTGACGTTCTCGATCCTGCCGACGTATTCCATCGTCCCGTCCGGATAGATTTTGTGCGCCTCGATGCACGCGTCCGGCTGCGGCGTATCGTTCGGACTGAACCTGTATCCGACCCACAGCAGAGTGCCGTCCGGCAGCGCCAGCGGACCGTGAGGGGAGGAAATGGGACTTTTGCGGATCGGGCCGAACGTCACGCCGCAATCATGGCTGATCCGGAAGGTCGCGCTGAGGGCGGCCGCTTCTTCCCGCGGGTCAACAGAGTCCAGATAGGCAAGGTCGTAGGCGTCCGATTCGTCATTGCCGCGCTGAAACGCGGTCGTGTTGTTGAAGGACGTCACGATCACGCCGCTTTCTCCGAACGCGAGAATGCCGCCGTCCCGGTCGTCCAATACGGTATCAATGACCGGCGCAGGCGGCGTATAGCTCTCTCCGCCGTCTTCGCTGTAGGCAATGACGGCTTTCCCGAATGGGCAGACGTGCCTGCGCCGAAAGCCCGACGCGACGACGGCAATCTTTCCGTTCTGCAGTTTTGCGACAGTCGGCCAGCCGAAGTAGTTGTGGTGACTGCCGGAGTTTTGCATGATGATTTTTGCCGGACCGATCCGCCGGATTTTCATAGCCGAACCTCGCTTTCAAATGAAAAACACAGACAGCACGCCGCGACGGTATCACAGCATCCGTGCGCGGTCGTGCTTTTTTTCGTGTTTACTTTTTGATCCACACCGCCGCATTCGGTTTCTGCGGCAGATATTTGATCGTGATCTGCTCTCCGCGTTCAAGTTTTTTGAATCCCGGATTTGTGATCAGCGCTTCCTGCTGCTGTCCGTCGGCAGTTGTGTACCGGACATAATAATTGTAAGAGACCGATGCGCCGTCCGAATCCGCCTGCACGTCTTCTTCGATGCGGGTGACGGTCGCCTGCGTTTCGATCCCGTTCTTTTTGATGTTCATGGTTCGCCATGCGACAAAAACAGCGGCTGCTGCGACGAAGGCGAGCACGACAATTGCAAATGGGCTCATAGTGTGGTTCCTCTTTTCCTGAAAAAATAATGCGGTTGTGTATCGTGGATTATGCTGCGCTGCGGTATGCGGCGACGACTTCCTGCACGGCATAATAGGCCGGCTTTTCGCAGCCGTTTGCATCGACCAGCCCGAAGCTCGTCTCATGCGGACAGTCGGGAAAGCCGCAGAACCAGCACTCCCTGGCGTCCTTATAGCGGAAAACCATTATGCCCGCAAGGCATTTGAGCCGCAGCAGTTTGGGCAGAAGATCGCGGAAATATGCCGCCTGACCGTCCGGCGTGTGCGCGCATTTTTTATAGAGCTTGCCGGAAATCTCGCGGTAAAAGTGACCGCGGTGCGTGTCAAATAGGAGATCGCCCCAATCCGCCGGGTCCTCCGAGCCCATGCGGAGATGCATTTGGAAATTCGCCGGCAGTTTTGCCGCAAAGTTTTCGATGTCCGCTCTGGCGGACGCTTCCGAATCATAGCCGTAGGACTGCAGGATCGCCAGACGTTCCGCGTCCGTTTTGGGTGCGCCTGCGCCTTTGTAGCCGACTTCCAGCAGCAGAACCGGCAGCTTGGTGATGCGATGGATTTTGCGGATGCGCGACGTGTAGTCGAGCGCGATGCCGGAATAGTACATATCCGTGCCGACGTAGTCGCAGTACTTGTAGTACGGTGCCATCAGCTTGTGAAAGCGCTCGCCCGTAGAGGAGGTGTTGTAGCCGACGATGAGATCTCCCTTGATGTCGTACAGCGCCTCCAACTGCAGGCCGGTGAACAGCACGCAGTCCTCCTCCGAGCCCAGCGGGTAGCCGAAAGTTTCCGTCAGGTTCAATTCATTGGCAACCTGCAGACCGCCGATGACGTCCCGCAGATCGTTGCAGAGAAATACGGCAACGTCCTTGGTTTTCTGATAATTCTCCGGCGCAACAGGGTCAAATCCGCCGAAGGCGAAAAAGTACCGCGGGACGGGCGTGATGCCAAGAACTTTGATGCCGCGGGCTGCGAAAGATGCGCAGCTTTGTTTGAACGCAAGATAGCCGTCTGAAAGCTGGCCGGACGCGGTGAACGGGTAGGGGATCTCCGAGCGGATCCAATCTGTGCCGAGCATATGCAGCCGGTCGTAATCGCCGTCAAAGGTATCGAACGGTTCGGTAATGCCGAAGACGTAGCCGCCTGTTTTTTCGTGCAGTGCTTCAACGGCCTTGACTGCCGGATACTCGATCAGGACGCCGATCCGGGAAAAGAGCATGGAAAAGATGAGCAGAAAGCTCTGCAAAGCCTTAATGAATCCGGAATGCATGAATACCGTCCTTTCTCTCCTGCGAAAACACAGTGTATTTGCGCGAACCCGTTTGCTTATCCGGCGGCGAACAGCTTAGCGTTCAGATCCAGAATCACGCGCACCGCCTTGAAAACGGGCGTGAACAGTCTGGCCGCAAAGCCGGGCTCGACCGTCTTCTGTCCGCCGTTGTCGCTTGTGAGCGGCGAGACCGTGTCCGTGCGGACGTCGCGCACCATGAACTGCGGGAACGCGGGGTCGGAGAACACGTCGAAGCCGTCGGAATAAAAGATGTTGTGTACCAGCTCCAGCGCGTATGAGCCGTAGAGCACCTGATGGTGCGCGTATTTCACGAACCAGGTGTGATCGGGGAAGAGCGCTGTGGAAGCGTCGATCACGCGGTCCGCCGAGATGTGGCTGTGTCCGTCGTCGACCGCCTGCACGTAGTCGTTGCCCAAAGTGCTGCCCAGCGGCGCACAGGTCGCGCCGTTCGATTCATCCTCGGTCAGGATGATGCTGTCGCTCTGACGGGCATTGTCCTTTGTGACGGGCGTGATGACCTCTCCGTAACCGCAGATCACGCCGATTTTGCCGGTCGCTTCTTTCGCGTCGGTCATGATTTCGTCAACCCTTGACGAGACTTCGTTATAGAACCGGTCGAGCCTTGTCAGCAGCACGGCGTATTCCTGCTGCGATTCGGCTGTGGGAAACACGAAATTGCGCGCAGCGGGGTAATCCTCCGCGCTCACCAGCCCCCAGAAGCCCGGAATGCGGCCGAGATACTGCTGCATGAAGCGCGTGAGCGCACCGTTGTCCGCAAGCTGCCGCGCTGCCTTTTCCACAGGCCGCAGCACCGATTCCAGCAGCCCTGACGCATACAGTCCGGTGAACAGATCGCAAAGCAGCGGGCTGCTGCCGAATATGCCTGTCTGCTGGATCAGATATGTATAAAGGCTGTCGGCCTGGAATGAGTTCTGGTTCGAGAACGACTCGCTGCAGGACGCCACACCCTTGTATGCGCCGTTCATCCATACCGCGCCCTTGATATCCGCCGTTCCGTAGACGGAAAGATACGTCGTCAGGATCATGGCGCCCATGGATTCGGCCACAATGTATACGCCGTCGTGACCGGTCTGCGCTTCCACGAAACGGATGAAGTCGTGCAGCTGCGCCGCCACAACGAAGGGGTCCAGACGCCAGTCGTAATCAAAGTAGATCGGCTCGCCGTCCTCGTGCGCAACCGATTCCGGATAGGTGAAACGCGCGGCGGCAGGTGTGGCGGGGTCGCCGTTTTTATCGAAAGCGATGGGAGAAAAAATCCGGGCAGCCGCGCGCAGCGCGCGTTCCTGCTGGCGGATGTTCAGCGAACCGCGCAAAAACGCGGGCAGCAGGGGCAGGGCGGTGAAGACCGTCGCGGCGATTGTTCCGCCCTGCGGCGGGAAGACCGATTTTTCGCCGTCGTAAACCGTATTGCCGATCCCGTATACATGGATGATCGGCGCTTTGCCGCAGTCGCACGCGCCGTCCGCCGCCGCGGCAGGCAGGACGCAGGCGGCTGTCAGCACAATGCTCAAAAGTATACACAACGCTTTTTTCATGACGCGCACCTCCGATTCGATTATACCATACCAAACACGATCCTGCAACTGTGCGGGGACGGTTTTTCCATTCCGGCCAGACGCATCTGCAATATGCCGATCTGTTACCGTTCACAGGGGCGGGCGGAGACCCCCGACGGGGACAAAGTCCCGCGAAAACAAAAACCAATCACAGGTAAAACATGAAACCAACAGGCAAAAACAGTCCGGCGCCATTGCTTCGTCGCGAAGGTTCCTCGCAATGACAAATCATTCTGTTGCGCATGCACCGCCGGGAACGGCATATTCCCGAACGGACGGATAATCCGCCTCAACGATGGTCAATTAACATGTATTGCGCCGTAAGGACGGACGCGCTGCGCAGGGATGCGCAACCCGCAAATCCTTGAAGAACATAAAAAACGACCCCGTTCCGCGCGAAGTTAAGCGGAGCAGGGGACGTTTTTGTTTGCTTTGGCTGCGTCGGCAGCGTATTATCTGTACTTTTTGGCAAAGCCCCACGGCACGACCGGGGCTGCTGTGCCACGCATTTCCGCCGGGAGAACCGCGCCTTTCTGCAAACCGATTTCCGCAAGGGCGTCCGATACCAGAACGACTTCAAACATGCCCTTGTCGTCGCCGCGCGCGGCAGCTTCCTTTGCTGCTGCGCTTGCCAGAACAGCCACCGTGATGCCTTCCGCGTCGTCAAAATCGGATCTGGACATGGGGAAAATCACTTCCATGCCGACCAGCTCCTGCGCGTCATACTGCTTGCCGTTGAGTGTGAACACTTTGCCGTTGATCTCTTCTATTTTGCCGCCTCCTGTAATTCGTAATCAAACCGTCTCTGCAGTCAGATCGCTTTCGTCATGGTCAGCATGTTCCGGTTATCTTCGTAGCGATAAGCGACCGTATCCATATTCTTTTTCACCAGATAAATTCCCAGGCCGCCGATCTGCCGCTCCTGTGAGGAGAGGGTGATGTCAGGGTCTTCCTTTTTCAGAGGGTCATAGGGAATGCCGCTGTCGATGAACGTCAGCTCGACGATGCCGTCCGTTTCCGAGAGGCGGATTTCCGCCTCGCCGTCCTTGTCGGGGTAGGCATAGTGCGCAATGTTGACAAAGATCTCCTCTACGCAAAGATCGATCTGCATCTGCGTTTTCATCGGACAGTCGCGTTCCTCCAGAAAAGCGTCTACAAATGCATTGACCCGATCCAGATTATCGACGGCTGCCGCTACTGTCAGGGATTGCATCTTCGCGTTACCTCCTTTGCATACCGAATACACCGGCGTGTCGGTGCGTCAGACTGTCAGCGACTGCGTTCTCGGAACCAGATCGCACAGCGCCTGTTTACAGTATTCGATCATTTTGGCCTTGTATGCCTCGTCGTCCTTCGACTTGCGGACGGTGCGGCGAAGCAGACGCGCATAGCAGATGATGGCGGCCTTGTCCTCAACGGCACGCAGCGTATCGGCGTCTTCTGTACCGAAATAATACTTGAGCGTGGCGTTCCAGAACTGCACGGACTGCTCGTACGGGATGCCGAGGAACTCCTTGACCTGGTCATGGTTGATGCAGGAGAAGCCTATGTACGCGGCATAGATCGCGGAGAACTCGAAGATCGGGTGACCCATTGCAAGCGTGTCCATGTCGATCAGGAGATTCTCGCCGTTTTGCTGCATGATGTTCTTGATGTGGTAGTCGCCGTGCAGCATGTTGCAAGTGTCCGGAACGGCTTTGACAAGCGCAACCAGCTTGTCGCCCACATCCTGCGGCAGATAATCGCGGCAGAATTCCGCCCAGACAATCGCTTCCGCCTTCTTGTCGGGCAGCTCGCCGGGCTTGAGCATGGTCGAGTGCATCGTCTTGAGGATGTCGACGCTCGCCTTGGCCAGCGCATCGGTCTGCGACGGGTCGGCAATCATGAGCTTGGCAAAAGATCTGGCGTTGAGCAGCTCGAACACGGAGCCGTACAGATCGCCCACCTGCACCACGTCGTAGGGGATCGCGGTCGGCACGCCCATGACAAACGCCTTGCGCGCAAGCTCGCGCTCGTTGTGGATCTCTTCGAGCGCGTCGTGGTTTTTATACACCTTCACAATGGTGTCCGCGTCAATGCGGTAAACTTTGCCGTTGGCGCCCTCGCCGATGACCTCGCACCCCTCCACGGAGAGCTTGCGGTACGCCTTGGAAATATCCATCATCTCGGTAAATCCGGTCATGTCGAATATCTCATAAACGTCGGACGAAACGTTGATAATCTTCGTTGTGCCGTTGAGCTTCTTGAGGCGCAGAACCACACGCAGTCCCGCACTGGAAATGTACTCCAGCGCATCCGCATCCAGCACCAGCTCACCGGAAAAGCCTTCCGCTTCGGCGCGGATCTGCGCCTCGGCGTCCGAGGCGTTGGCAGAATCGATCCGGCCGCTGAGCGCAAGAATCAGTTTGCCGTCTTCTTTTTTTGCAGTCAGTTGAAACATACTCTTTCTCCTTTATTCTGTATTCGGTCTTTATGCATTCGTATCGTTTCCGGCGCAGGCGTCGCTCCCGCTGCCGTAGAAATGCAGGCACAGCATGGTCAGGTCGTCAAACTGCGCTGCATCGCCGACAAACGCCTGAACCGACTTGGTCATCGACTCGAGGATCTGCTGCGGAGCAGCATCCTTGTTTTCATTGAGCGCGTCGAGCATGCGCTCTATGCCGAACAGTTCATTGTCTGCCCTTGTCGCCTCCGGCACGCCGTCGGTGTACAAAAACAGCGCGGAACCGGGCGAAAGCTGCAGCTCGTATTCTTTATAGCGCACGCCCTCCATGCCGCCGATAACAAAGCCGTGCTTGTCGTTCACCAGCTCGAACGCACCGTCCTGCGTTTTCAGGACAGGCTTTTCGTGTCCCGCATTGGCAGCGGAGAGTTTGCCGGTGGACAGCTCCAATATACCCAGCCACACCGTCACGAACATTTCCTCGCGGTTGTTGCGGCAGATCTGATCGTTGACCGCCGTGAGCACGTCCTTCGGACTCTTGCCGGTCATGGCCTGATTCTGGAGCATGATCTTGGTCATCATCATAAACAGCGCCGCCGGAACGCCCTTGCCCGAAACGTCCGCCATCACGATAGCCAGATGGTCGTCGTCCACAAGGAAGAAATCGTAAAAGTCGCCGCCGACCTCTTTTGCCGGGTCCATGGATGCGTAAACGTCGAACTCCCTGCGTTCGGGGAACGCCGGATAGATGTTCGGCAGCATATCCGCCTGAATGCGCGTTGCCAGCGCAAGCTCCGCACCGACGCGCTCTTTCTCCGCGGTCACCTTTGTCAGCTGCGTCTCATACTCGGCAAGTCCGCTTTCCATATCCGCCATAATCAGCGCCAGATTCTCGATCTCGTCGCCCGTCGAAATGTTGAGCTTTGAAAAGTGTTCGGCCGCAGCGGCGCCGTTTTTCTTGTCATCCAGATAGTTCTGCGCCGCCTGCGCAATACGGTTGATCGGTTCTGCCAGCTTTTTCTCCATGTGCAGCGCGGTCAGAACGCTGAGCAGATTGACCAGCAGGAACATCGCCACAACATACTGCAGCACAAAGCTCTTCATGCCGTCGGCCACATTTTGCAGCGAAATGTCCGCCAGGACAAACGCAACCGGTTCTCCGGCGGCGTTGCGGATCGGCACGCCGCACGTCGCAAGCCAGCCGTACAGCTCGGTCTTGCCGACGTCGTAGAGCTTGCCCTCGCCGTTCCATTCGAGGAATTTGATCATGCCCTCTTCATTCACGCTCTCCCAATCGCCGGGAAGGCTGGCTTCATCGTCGTCCATCGGGTCGGCAATATACACCATCGCCGAGGTCTCGCGGTCGTACATGGCCAAATACACGTCATATACGTCGCTCGAGGCGAAGAAATCCCGCAGGATACTGCGTGCCATGGTATAATCCTCGCGGCTGTCCAGATCGGAAAAGCGTGCGCGGTAGCTGTCGGTATACACCTGCGCGCGCTGCGCGTCGGACATGCCCCGGTATCTTTCCATGACCTCGCCGGCCAGCGGCTGCACGTCGACGACTTCGCTCAGGATCGCCTGCGCGCTGCGTGTGATGGTGAACGCCTCGGTGATATACTGTCCGGAAAGCGCAACGGCATACAAGCCCAATCCGATCATCAGCGACACGACGCCCAGCAGGATCGAGCTCAGGATCGAGGAGCGGAACACACGGGCGCCGAGCGCGTAATGGCGCCGCTCAAACCGGTTCATTTCCCGGATGCTTTTACTTGGCATACTCTGTCTCCCAAATTGCAAGGTATATCTTATCTATTTTATCACAGACTTCGTAAAAATGCAAACAGTGATTCAAAAATATTATCCCTGCAGCGCAGGACCTTCGGCTCGGGTTGCAGGGATCATACAGTTCTTATTCAGCGCCGGCTGCCGCAATCATTGCATGTAGCTGCCGGGCACTTCGAGCACGACGTCGCTCGTCGGGAAGGATGCGCACGGATGGATATAGCCGCACTGCTTGTCGATGTACCGTCTGCCGGTATCGTTTTCGGCGGGAATATACACCGTACCGCTGACGAGCTTGCTTCTGCACCAGCCGCATTCGCCGCTTCTGCATCTTGCGGGCGCGGGGATGCCGGCTCTTTCGATCGCCGTGAGAATCGTCTCCTCGGCTTTGCCGTCCACCGTGTATGTCTGCTCGCCGATGACGACCTTGACCGAATATGTTTTTCCGACGCATGCTGCGGGATAATCCGGCAGTGACGCCACATTTTTGGTTACGCCGAGCAGCTCGCGGCGCACAAACTTCGGCTCCAGATGCAGCTTCTCGATTTCCTTCTGGGCAAAGCGATACATCGCCTCCGGCCCGCACATAAAGATCGAATACCTGCCTTCCGGCGCATATTTGCGGATCAGATCGGCATTGATGAAGCCGGACTCGCAGCCGTCCTTCTTCTCGTCGGACAGCACGTGCACCACTTTGACCTTGCTGCACTGCGCGGCGATTTCATCGAGCTCTTTTCTGAAAAGAATATTTTCTTCGGTTCTGGAACCGAACAGGATCGTCAGGCAGAAATCCTCCGTCCCGTCCTTGATCGCGTGCGCCATGGAAAGGAACGGCGTGATGCCGCTGCCGCCCGCGAGCGCGATCACATGGCCGGCGTCTCTGAGCGGTTCGTAATAGAACGTCCCCTCCGGGCCGGAGATATATACGGTATCGCCGACCTTGAAGTTTTCCAGCATATAGGGCGCCGCATAGCCGTCTTTTACGTTTCTGACGGTGATTTTCACAATCCCCTGCTGCGCCTGCGCCGGCGAGGAACAAATGGAGTACGGCCTTGTCACCAGGGACGAACCGATTTTCAAAAGAACGCTGACATACTGACCGGCTCTGAAACAGGCCGCCTTTGTGCCGTCCGCTTTTTTGAACACAAATGTTTTCGAGTCGGCGCCCTTGTGCTCCACGATTTCCTGAATCACCATCTTCTGAAAGTCAGGATGAAGCAGCTTGGCGTTTTCATTGATGGCAAAGACCGGATCGACGTCCTTTTCCGGCGCCTTTTTGATGGCGTGCTCTCTGTCCGTAATCAGGCCGACAAACCGTTTCAGGTCGCCGCCGAGCGATTTTACTTTGAATTCAAGCGCCATGATTATGCATCCTCCTTTTCAAATTGCGCAAGCGCCCTGTCGGCTAAAATCTGGCCGTCCGTATAGGCGGAGGAGTAACCGTCGCCGCGCACACCGTTGGTGCCGATGGTATACAGATGCTTGATCTTATAGTCCAGACCCATCGTCATCTCGATCGTTCTCGAAATGATGCCGTCCCACTCTGTCGTTTCAAATCCGTAGACGCCGCCTTCGGGCGCGTTCAGATAGCGGGCGAACGTGTATGGGGAAGCGACCGTGATTTCCTCGACCGCGTCCGAAATATCAATGCCCGCCTTTTCCTTCAGAAGATCCATGAACTTTTTGGCCATCATGGTCTTCAGCTTGTAATACCCCGCTTCATCGAGCGTATTGAAATCCTCGGCGGACGTGAACATGGTGGTAAACGACACGACACAGGTGCCCGCCGGCGAGAAGTTTTCGTTGTGGATGTTGTAGCAGAGCATGATGGCGTAGTTGTTGGTGGAGATGTGCTTGAGCGACTCGTACTCCTTCACCGAGTCCGACGTGCCCACCAGGAAGATGCTGTAGTCCTTGATGCCGAGCTCCTCCGCCGTCTTGTTCAGGCCGAAGTACGCGGTGAACATGCGCCCGCCGATCTTTCTGTCTCTTGCGGCAGAGATCTTTTTCTCACGCCTTGGCACGAGATGCTGCGGCACCATTTTACCGTGCACGATATCGGGGTTGATATTCGCCAGCACGCCGTATTTTGCCCGGAACGCGCCGAGGTTCGTCTGCACGCCGACGCACTTGTCGCCCTCAAACAGGAACTTCTCCGCTCTGCAGCCCATCATGACGGTGCCGCCGAGTTCTCTGAGCCGCTCCGTCAGCTTGACCGACAGCTCGTGCGAGGTATGCGCGGGATAGTACGCGGACTTTGTCACATATGTATTGACCATGGACGCGTAGTGCAGGAAAGACAGCTTTTCCATATCCACGCCGAGGTACGTCCAATACACCGCAAGGATGTCCTGCGCTCTCTGCGGCAGGCCGAGCGCATCGAAAACGACGCTGGTGGTGTAGCCGCCGGAGCGAACCATCGGCATATACTTTTTGATGATCTGGCGCGGGTCGATCTTGTCGCCGCTGATATAGTCAAGGCCGTCCTGAATGTTCTGCATGAGGTCAAAGAACTTTGTCACGGAAGGTCTTGAACCGGGAACGTAATACTCCATTTTGTCAATGAACGCTTCCTTGCCGGACGGCATGGTCACGTCCATGGGCGCGCCGTCGGAATAGGTGCTGATCACGCGGAAGCAGTCCGTGGCTTCACACCATTCGATATCCGCGCCGTATTTGGCAAACATGCTGCGCACGAATCCGGGATTCTCCGGCGAACCGACGCCGCACAGCTCATGCAGCGAGGGATCGAATTCAAACCGGCCGCGTACAAAGCTGGTGGCGCATCCTCCGGGGATGTTGTGCTGCTCGATCAGAAGCACTTTGCGGTTGTTGACGGCCAGCTCCAGCGACGCGGACAGACCCGCGCACCCCGAACCGACAACGATATAGTCAAATTCTTTCATTTCCGACTCCTTCCCGATCTTTAAGTTGTTTTTTATTGTAACATAAAGACCGATAAAAATCAATAATCTGAGGGGCTTTTATGCGAAAACGCCGGATCAAAAACAGCGCCTTTGCTATTGCAGGGACAGGATGTGTGTGGTATACTGCTTTTATACAGACTGCGCAAAACTGCTGTCTGCAAATGAAAAGGAGTGAGACGCATGAAAAAAACAGTGTCCGTTTTGTTTTGTCTTTTGATGGTCGCCATGACGGTCATGCCCGCATTCGCCGCAGAACCGCAGACAATCACACAGGTTCGCCTGTTTGTCACGGAACCGGCAGTCGGTGATGCGCCGGATATGACCATCGAATCCGCGGAGCCCGACAAATACACCGCCACTGTCCGGTATTGGATCAAGCAACTGTCCGGCAATAACTCGTTTGAAGTCTTTGAAGGCGGTTACAACTACACGCTCGTTCTGGACGTCGTTCCTGCAGCCGGATATAAATTTGCCGACGTGGAAAAGAATGCGCACAATTTCGATGAAAGCCCCACGGTCGTGTACGTAAACGGGCAGCAGACACATTGTATTTCCGCGGAAACGGACAAAAAGCTCGGCCGCGCATACGACGTGACGCTGACTGCGCCCGAACCGGAAAAGCCCGTCAGCTTTTTCCGCCGGGTGATCAACGCGATCCGGGATTTCTTTATCAAGATCGCGGACTTCTTCAAGCGGCTGTTCGGGATTAAGTAAAACGCATCCGCCGCATGGCATTGTCTTCATCCGGATCGCTTCCGACAAATAATCGGCGGAAACAAATCGAAAAAGAGTTACGGCCATTTTGATAAAGCGGTGTTTATTGAATGAAAGAACGGAGGCAGCGACATGATAAAATCATTCTTCGCGTCACTTTTAGCCCTGATTATTTCTCTCATGCAGATGTGCTTCAAGCCCAATGTGATCCGCATTGACTTTGATCACGTCGTGGATGAGATCAGACCCGTGCACAACATCGGCAGAATGCCCGAATATGTGACGGACAGCGAAGTGAACAGACTGTTCACCGAGGCCAATATGACCTCGTGCCGGACGCACGACATCAACTGTACGGATATTCATCGCATCTTCCCCGATTTTTCAAAAGACGTACAGGATGAACAGTCCTACAACTTTACCGAATGCGATGCTGTTCTGGCGTCGATTGTCGACACCGGCATGGTGCCGTTCTTTCGTCTGGGCATCAGCTACAGCGATCCTGTGACAGCCCATGATCACCTTGTGCCGCCCGCCGACTACACAAAGTGGTCGCAGATCTGCGAGCACATCATCCTTCACTACAACGAAGGGTGGGCGAACGGTTTCCGGTACAACATCCGATACTGGGAAATCTGGAACGAACCGGAGAACAGCGACGATCCCGCGGACAACCATTTCTGGATCGGCACGGATGAAGAATTCTTCCGCCTGTATGACACAGCCGCGAAGTACCTCAAGGACAGATTCCCCGATCTGAAAATCGGCGGATACGGCTCCTGCGGGTTTTATGCGCTGACGAAAACGAACGCCATGAATACGGGCGCGAGTCCGAGAAACCAGTATTTCGTCACGTATTTTCTGAATTTCCTCGATTATATCAAAGCGCATCAGTCTCCCATGGACTTTTTCTCATGGCACAGCTACACCACCACCGCAAAGAATGCGCGCTATATTGACTATGTAAGAGAAAACCTCGCAAAGGCAGGTTACGGACAGGCGGAAATCATCGTCGACGAGTGGAACTACAACCCGACGGAGAACGATAAGATCGACCGCCGCTACGGCGCGAATCAGACGTCCATGCTGCTGATGTTCCAGAACAAAGGCGTTGATTTGGCGCATTATTATGACGGCGACGATGACGCGCAGATGTGGGCAGGCTTGTTTGTCAAGGGACGGCAGCCCTCCTCAGCCTACTACGGATTCCGCGCGTTCGGTCAGTTGTACAAGCTCGGCAGTCAGGTGGAAATCAAAAACAAGCTGCGCAAGGATCTGTATGCCGTCGCGGCAAAGGACGCGCAGGGCAACGCCGCGCTTCTCATCGCCAACGTTTCCGAAAAGCGCGACAGACGGCTGAAACTGGATACGGGCGCATACGCCGTGGACAAGGTCATGACAGTGAACGAAAACTGCGAATGGACAGAGATCGCGCTGCCCGACAAAATCGAAAGCGGCTCCATGCTGTACGTCACATTCAAAAAACAGGCCGCCTTTTAGACGGCCTGATTCTGTTTTCCCTTATACGTTATGATCCCAGCTCCGTCAGCGGGCGGAAGGTGTAGCCCATACTGCGGGCGGTATCAATGATGTCCGCCATTGCCGCGGCATTGTCCGGCGAGACGGCGTGCAGCAGAATGACCGCGCCGGGATGCAGGCGGCTTGTGACGGTTTGCAGCGCGTAGTCCGCACCCTTCGTGTTTGTCGTGTCCCAGTCTGCGTACGCGCTCGACCAGAAGACCGGCACATAGTCCAGCGATTCCACAAGATCGAGTGCGCTCTCGCTGTAGGCGCCTTCCGGAAAGCGGAAGTAGCGGCTCGTATAGCCGAAGTCGGTGCGCAGCGCATTCTCTACGGCTTCCAGCTCGCGTGCCATCTGTGCGCGGGATATGGAGGAGAAGTCGGGATGCGTGTCGGAATGGTTGCCGACGATGTGTCCCTCGTCGATCATGCGCGCAATCAGCTCCGGCTGCTGGCGGATGTGATAGAGCGTGCAGAAAAACGCGGCCGGTACGCTTTTATCGCGCAGTACGTCGAGTATATGCGCCGTATTGCCGTTTTCAAACCCGCAGTCGAACGTCAGATACAGTACCTTTTCCCGCGTGCGGTCGTCGTAGATCACGGCCTTCCGGCCGGCCTTGCGCAGCTCAGCCTGCCGTGTGACGGAGATTTCGTGCGGCTGTTCGTTTTTGGCGACGCCGAAACTGTGGTCGATCCGCTTTTCGGATAGCCCGCGCGTATTGTCCGGATCGGTCACGGTGAAATGCACGGCGGGCAGGGGAAAGCGGCCGGTGTACGTTGTGTGCGGCTCGGTTGCCGTTTGCGCGGGTTCTGTCGGAGCCTTCGCCGTAGTCGGTGAGGGAAGCGCAATTTCGTCGTCCTGCGCCCCTTTCGCCGTATCGCCTTGCGTCGTCGCTGCGGCGGCAAGCGCGGTCTCGGTCTCAGCCTGTGCCTGTGCGGTCGTTTGCTGCTGCCGCAGTTCCTGCCCGCGCCGGACCCATTCTCCCGCGAGTACGGCGAAGGCGATCAGCACCACGGCGCACAGCAGCGCCCAGAGAAATTTTTTCTTGTTTTGCATGACAGCACATCCTTTCATTCGGGATTAGTATGTGCAGCGCGCGCACAAAAAAACAGAGCACCGCGCTGCGATGCTCTGCGAGGATGCAGGAATTATTTGCGCACGTCGTTCCAGAGGGCGCCGATCGTCTTGAAGAAATCGCCGATGGAAACCAGCGAAAGCACCTTCTTGAGCGCGGGCAGGAAGTTCTGCCACACGTCGGAACCGACAATCGTCTTGAACAGACCGCCCCAAAGCTCGATGAACTGTGTGATCAGCGTGAGCGGATCGGCAAGGGAATTGTCGACCTGGCCTGTGCTGCCGGTGTCAGCCGCGGCGACGACAACGGCTTCCTGTACGGGTGCCGGAGCTGCCGAGGCAAAGAACGACGGAATCATAACAGCCATCATGACCGCGCAGAGAAATGCTGCAAGAATCTTCTTCATACTCATTGCTCTCCTTTCTTATGCGGCGGCGCCGATGACGCGCAGGAACGTCTGCACGGTGATGGTCAGGATCTTGAGGATCGCGGACCAGTCAGCGCTGCTGAGCAGTTTGACGATCATGTCCCAAATGGTCTCCGTGCCGGCCGCAGCACCGTCTGCAGCGGAGGAGATCACGGTCAGGAACGTGAACATCATGGCGATGCAGAGCATCACGGAAATGATCTTCTTCATGATAAGTACCTCCTATAGATTTTCTCGGATGTAGGAAATGACCTTTCCCACTTCACTGTCCGGCGAGATGATCGCTGCCCTGGAGATCAAGCCGCTGTCGGACAGCGCGGCATAAATCCCCCATCCCACGGTAGCGAGCACAACCGACACACATGCACAGCGGAACAGCTTGTCGTAAACGACGGATTTTTTGACTGCCATTTGCGATCGCCTCCGCTCCGCATGAAATATCAAACTCTATTATAGTACGAACAAATCAAAAAGTCAACCGGAAATATGCGCCGTTTCCGGTTGACGGTCTTTTTATTTTCCGCTCGGGATCAGATTTTTCAGCGCCTGCAGCAAGCGGCCAATCATATCCCTGTCGCCGGTGCCGATCAGCGCGCCGAAAAACATGCGCACGAACGTGACGACCGTTGTGATCAGAATGGTGAATACACGCAGGTAGTCCACGTTTTCGGGATTCAGCAGCGTCATCAGATCGCCCAGTGTGCTGGTGTCCGCAGCGCCTTCCTCGGCAAAAGCGAAGACTGACAGGCCGAGCATCAGCAATGCGGTGCAGGCAAGAACGGCAATTTTCTTCTTCAGATTCATGAGATAACACTCCTTTCGCGTGCATTATACGCCGCATCGGCATCACTTGTCAAGGCTTCCTGCGCCTGCTGCGCAGCTTTTTCGGATGCCTCGATCATGCGGTTGATGTCGCCCGCGCCTCTGTGTCGATAAGGGAACAGGCGCAGCACGACGTACATGATTCCGCCGCCGACGCAGTTCATCACGATGTCGGCCATCGTGTCCATGAGAGAGAAGCGCATGCGGAATATCTCGTAGTCGCGTACAGGGAACATCTGGAAAATATTGCGCCAGTTGCCGCCGGCTTCCTCCAGCGCGAGCGCTAAATTCCAGTGCTGCGCATCGCCGCCGAAAAACTGGTCGTAGGTGAACTCAAACAGCTCCCAGCCGTTTGCCAGCAGGAATCCGAAACCGAGCGCACACAATGCGGCAATTTGCGGCGGACATGTTTTTTTGAGCTTGAGCTGTGTCGCGCAGACAAATTCGTAGCCGATATAGACGCCCTCCGCAGTGCCGGTGGCATGCAGGATCTTGTCATACATCGGCAGGATGTAATACAGGTTGAGGTATGCGCCGCCGAACGATCCGAGCAGAAAACCCAGCGCCGTGATGTTCTGAAAACGCGGGGAAAACAGGCGAAGGCGGCTCTTTTTCGGGAAAAGCTGGATAATCTCGTAGGCGAACATGCCCACAAGATTGGCCGCAATCTGAATCGGCGGATTGCTGCCGTTGTAGTTACGGCCGCGCACCAATGTGTCGATCAGCGCGAAAATCATCAGGCCGCGCAGAATCCACCAGTAGACCAGTTCCCATTTCTTTACATTGCTGAAGATCGTGTCAAAATATGCCCGAATGTGTTGCTTCACACCATGCAGCTCCTTTACGATACAGACAGACTTTTCGTCCATTATAGCAGATACTGTCGACGGAATCAATACAACAATCGTTGAGATTGCAGGAAAACGCAAAATGTTTTTCTTTACAGACAGGGCAGAATGTAGTATAATTATATATCAAAACACAACTATCAGAAAGGAGAACCCATGGCGAGTATGGATCGGCCGATCTCGCGGGATGTCCCCGCGCCGGATGCGGCAAGAACAGCGCCCCGACGCAAACCGTTCCGTTGGGGATGGATGCTGCTGCTCATTACGATGTTTCAGGTGTTTTCGTTCTTTCCCGTGGCGTTCGCCGGGGGAGAGCTGAACGAAACGCTCGGAATGGTGTTCGGTATCTATATTTTAGCGGAGTGGTTCTATCTTTTTCTGGCGCATATTATTACGCAGCGGGATGACTTTCCGCTGGAGATTCTCGCCTTTTTCCTGTCCGGTATCGGGCTGACGATCTGTGCGAGCATTCATGAAACATACGCCGTCAAGCAGGCGATTGCCATCGGACTGGGCGTACTGAGTTTTGCTGTGCTGACCTTTTTGCTGCGCAGCACGGAGCGTGCCATGTTTCTGCGCATGCCGCTGGCGGTGGCGGCAGTGGGACTGCTGGTGCTGAATCTGCTGCTGGCAAAGACGACCAACGGCGCGCTCAACTGGATCTCACTCGGTTCGTTTTCCTTCCAGCCGTCGGAGCTTGTGAAGGTGGCGTTTATCTTTGTGGGCGCGGCCACGCTCGAAAAGCTGACAGCGACCCGATCACTGACCAAATATGTGATCTTTTCCATCGGCTGTGTTGGCGCGCTGTTCCTGATGCGCGACTTCGGCGCCGCGCTGATCTTTTTCTTCACGTTCATCATCATTGCGTTCATGCGTTCGGGCGACTTCCGCACGCTGATCCTCATCAGCGCTGGCGCACTGATGGGCGCGATTCTGATTATCTACTTCAAGCCCTATGTGGCCAACCGCTTTGCGACCTATCGCCACATCTGGGAATACGTCAACGACAAGGGTTTCCAGCAGACGCGCGTGCTAATCTATTCGGCCAGCGGCGGTCTGCTCGGACTGGGCGTCGGCAACGGAAAGCTGCGCAACGTTTTTGCCGCGTCCACCGATCTGGTGTTCGGCATGGTGTGCGAGGAGATGGGACTGCTTCTGGGCATCCTGATCCTGTTCGTGTTTGCGTTTGTCGCGGTTTACGCCGTGCGCGGCGCGCGCAAAAGCTCCTCGACGTTTTACTCGATCGCCGCCGTGTCTGCGGCAGGCATGCTGCTGTTTCAGCTTGCGCTGAATGTGTTCGGCATCACCGATCTGCTGCCCATGACGGGCGTGACGCTGCCGTTCATCAGCCGCGGCGGCACAAGCCTGATCTGCGCGTGGTCGCTGTTTGCGTTCATCAAGAGCGTGAGCTTCAATATCGGCGACGTCAAGCCCTATCGAGGCAGAAGGAGAAAGGGGTGAGCGCATGAACAAAACAACCAGACGCGGGTATGCGCTGATCCCGGTGATTATCGCATTTCTCGCGGGCGCGGTGCTGCTCGTGTATATGTTCGTCGTGCACGGCGCGGCGTGGTCGTCCAACCGCGCCAATTCACATCTGTTCACGGCGGGCAGACTGTCCACGGCGGGTACGATCTTTGATACGCGCGGCAAAACGCTGGCCCAAACGCAGAACGGTCGTCGCGTGTTCAGCGACAGCCGCTCGGTGCGCAAGGCGACACTGCATATTGTCGGCGATCCGCTGGGCATGATTTCCACCGGCGCGCACGCTGCATACAAGAGCCGTCTGTCCGGCTACAATCTGGTGGACGGCATCTACTCCATTCAGAAGTACGGCCGCGGCAACGATCTGACACTGGCCGTTTCCGCCGACGCCTGTGTGGCTGCATGGAATGCGCTTTCCGGCTACAACGGCACGGTCGGCGTGTTCAACTACAAAACCGGTGCGCTCGTGTGCAGCGTATCGGCGCCTTCATTCGATGTGAACGATCCGCCGTCCGATCCGGAGAAGCTCGACGGCGTTTATCTCAACCGCCTGTTTTCCGGCGTGTATACGCCCGGCTCCACGATGAAGATTGTGACCGCGCTCAGTGCGCTGGAGAATATTCCGGACATTGCGACGCGCACCTTCACCTGTAACGGCCGCATGCGTGTCGGCGGGAGCGAAGTGGTCTGCATGGGCACGCACGGCGAAATCGGCTTTCAGGCCGCACTGAACAAGTCCTGCAACTGCGCATTTGCCCAGATCGCGCTTCTTCTCGGCAAAGAGAAGCTGTCTGCCACCGCACGGGAGCTGGCGTTCAATACGCCGATCAAAACAGACGGTATTCAGCTTGCCGTCAGCAGTCTGAAGCTGCAGAACGCATCCGAGCTTGAACTGGCATGGGCGGGCGTCGGGCAGTACGAGACGCTTGTCAATCCCTGCCACCTGATGATGATCGTCGGCGCGATAGCCAACGGCGGTCAGGGCGTGCAGCCGCAGGTGATCCGCTCCATGCAGAGTCCGTCCGGCGTGACGGTCTACCGGGCGATCACCCGCAATTCGTCTATCAGCATATCGGCGGGTTATGCACAGACGCTGCAGAAAATACTGCGCTCCAACGTGACGGAGCAGTACGGCGATAACCGCTTCCCGAATCTGCAGATGTGCGGCAAGACCGGTACGGCAGAGCTCGACGGCAAAACGTCGCACTCCTGGTTCGTCGGCTTTTCGCAGCGCGCGGATCTGCCGCTGGCCGTTGTGGTCGTGGCGGAGAACGCGGGTTACGGTTCTGGCGTGGCCATGAATACGGCCAACGCCGTGATGCAGTCGCTGCTGCAGAATAAGATTCAATAGGGGGAGACCCATGTTTACGCGTTGTTTCGGCTGCATGCGGGAGCTTCCCGTGCCGGATGAACCGTGTCCGCACTGCGGATATGACCGGCGTGCAGCCACATTTAATCGAAATCATCTTCCGCCCGGCTCGGTGCTGTGCGATCGGTATGTGATCGGACAGGCGCTTGGCCTGGGGTCTTTTGGTATTACCTATATCGGCTGGGACGAGGTCGGGCAGATGCGCGTCACGATCAAGGAATTTATGCCCAGCGCATTTGCGCATCACCGCGCGGGCGACGATACGGTGCAGTTTTATTCGCCGCAGGGACGCGCGTTGTTTGAAAAGGGACTGCGCCGCTTCGGCGAGGAGACGGCAGCGCTGCGCCGCCTGACGCAGACGGAGTGCATCAGCGAAATCACGGACTACGTCGAGACGAACGGTACCGGCTACGCCGTGATGGAGTATCTGAGCGGCCAGACACTCAAGGCGCGTCTGGCGCAGTGCCGCACCATGTCGTTCGACGAGGCGATGGAGATTCTGGCACCGGTACTGCGCACGCTCGACGAGGTGCATCGGAACGGACTGCTGCACCGGGATATATCGCCGGACAATATTTTTCTGTGCAGCGACGGGCGCGTCAAGCTGCTCGATTTCGGTTCCGCGCAGTTTGAACTGATGCAGGACAGCCCGGAGCTTTCCGTCGTGCTCAAGCACGGGTACGCGCCCCCGGAGCAGTATGTGAATTATATGCTTGCCGGACCGTGGACCGACGTGTTCGGCGCGGCGGCGACACTGTATAAAATGCTGACCGGCATTGTGCCGCCGGACGCAATGCAGCGTATAAAAGACGACACGCTGCAAAAGCCGGACGAGACGGGCTGTGCGCTGCCGCAGCAGGTGCAGAAAGCGCTCTTGCGCGCGCTGTCGCTGCGGCCGGAGGATCGTTACCCGACCGCCGACGCATTTCTGCAGGCGCTGCAGCCGGACGAAGAAACAGAACCGAACAGAAAAAAACGGCTGCTTCCGATCATAGCCTCTGTCGTTGTGCTCCTGGCCGTGGTCATTGTTGCGGTGATTGCACTGTCCGGACGTAACAAACCGCCGCAGCCGCATTCGCAGACCGGCACGTCTGCCGCAGCCGAAACGACGACGGAATCACCGCAGCCGCTCGACGTGCAGGAGACGTATTACGACGGCTTTACACCGGAACAAATGGCGCCGGTTTACACGTCGTCCGGCGCACAGGCGTGCATTCCGTATGCGGTATTCCGGCAGAACGGACGGCTGGGTCTGGTCGCATCGGACGGTACGGTCGTCCTGCCCGCGACGCGTTCATCCATCGTCTGGGACGAAAAGCAGCAGCTCCTGCTGCTGGACGGCGCGGTATACTGGGATGCGCAGAACAATGCGCCCGCGACGGCCGCCGTGCAGACTGTGCCGCAGGGCGTGCCCGATCTTTCGGACAGCAGCTATGCGTTTGCCGACGTGCTCTGCCGTGTGACGGCAGGCGGTGAGCGTTTCCCGCAAAACGATTTGGAGGGCGCGTTTCTGGTGGGCGGTCCGCCCTACGGAATCGCTGTGCGCGGTTCTCTGCTTGTCGAGCAGACTTATGAAAAGGCAACGCCGCTTTGCTGCGGCGTGAGCGCACTGTACGAGGACGGCAAATGGACGTACCGCAATGCCTACGGCGTGGATTTGTTCGGGCGCATGTTCGACGGCAGTATCTTCCCGGACGGAACGCCGTATTCTTTCAGCGAGGGCTATGTGCCCGTCTATGACGAGGAAACCGGACTGTGGGGCTATGCCGATACGGCCGGCAATTCCGTGGTCGAGCCGCGGTACAGCGCGGCGCTGCCACCTGTACACGGGACGGCATGGGTACAGACAGAGCGCGGATTCGGGACGCTGCGGTTCGGCGACTCCGACCGGATCGGCGGCAAATGCGGCGAGAATGCGCAGTACAGCTACGATCCGATGAGCGGCGTTCTGCAGATTTCCGGCTACGGAAACCTTTGGGATTTCACGGCGGAGAATGTGCCGTGGCTGTTGTTCCGCCGGCAGATCCGCACCGTACAGATCGACAGCGGCATTGCCTATCTCGGCGCGAACTGCTTCGCGGACTGCACCGCGCTGTCCAGCGTCACGCTGCCGATGGACGTGCAGTCGATCGGCCCGTTTGCGTTCCGCGGCTGCGGGATGCTGCGTATGCTCAATCTGCCCGCGACGGTTGTTTCAATCGGCGACGAGGCGTTTGCTGGCTGTTCGGAGCTGGTCGAGATCATGGTGCCGGCGTCACTGCAAAGTCTCGGCGTGTGCGTGTTCCGCGGATGTACGGCGCTGCAGGACGTGACGTTCGCAGCCTCGGCAGCCGTGCCGGACTGGACGTTTTACGGCTGCGCGTCGATGACGCATGCCGATTTGTCGGCGGCCTCGGCGATCGGCAGCCATGCGTTTGAAGGGTGTATATCGCTGCAGACGGTGCAGCTTCCGGTCAAATGCGGCAGACTCGGTTTATCCGCTTTCTGCGGATGCGCGCTTCTGGAGAACGTGCGCATCCCGTTGGGCGTGACGACCATAGAAGCCTCCACGTTCCGCGACTGCACTGCGCTCAAAGCGGTCGTGCTGCCGGACGGACTGCGCACGATCGGGCAGGAGGCGTTTTCCGGTTGTACTGCGCTGGGCGGACTATCGCTGCCGCCGACGCTCACGCACATCGGCACGCGCGCTTTCTATAACTGCCGCGGCATGCAGAATGTGCTTGTGCCCGATTCCGTATCGCGGATCGACGCTTTCGCATTTGCGGGATGCACGGGCATCGCGTCGTTCGACCTCAAGGATACGGTGCAGACGCTCGGTACGCATGTGTTCGACGGCTGGACGGCACGGCAGAAAATATACCTCAAGAATCCGCTGCTCAAACGCTGGCTCGGCACGCCGTCCGGATGGGACGACAATTGGAACGCAGGCTGCTACGCGGTCATCACTGCCGCCTGAGGAAGGAGAGGAAAATCTATATGCCGACAATTACTGATATTCGCGCACAGTTTCTTCCGATTTTGAAAAAATACAAGGTGCACAAGGCGATTCTTTTCGGTTCGTTTGCGAAAGGCTGCGCAACAGAGAACAGCGATATCGACTTGTTGGTGGACAGCGGCCTGCGCGGTTTGCGTTTCGTCGGGTTACTGGATGAACTCAGCGAAATATCCGGCAGGAGCGTCGATCTTTTGGATGTTACGCATGTGCAGAAGGCTTCTCCGGTTGCGAAAGAGATCGAACAGACAGGAGTGGTGATCTATGAGGCATGAGATCATTTTGCAGAAAATGATCGGCTATATTGACAAGATACTGGCATACACCTGCGGCTGCACATACGAGTCCTTTGCGGAAAACACGCAGTTGGTTGATGCGTGTGTATTCAACCTGAGCCAGATCGGCGAACTTGCCGGAAAACTGGATGCGGCGTATATGCAGGCGCATCCGGATATCCCGTGGCGTCAGATGCGGGGCTTGAGAAACAAGATCGTCCATGACTATGAGGGTGTCAATTTGACATTGGTCTGGGAGATCATCGACGCAGATCTGCAGCAGCTTAGGACGGATCTCCTCACATTGCTCTGATAAGGTTTGTATATACGTCGATTCTCAGGTGCCCGATCCGTTCATGATCCGGCGATGGCCTTCGCTTTTGTCGTTTTGCTTTTTCTTAAGACAATCTTAATTGCTTCTTCCGTTTGCGGATGGTATACTGATTGTACCAGGTACGGAAGGAGCTTTTTTATGCGCAGAAGTATCATCCCGCTGATTCTTGTTCTGATTCTTATGTCAGGCTGTGCGCGCTCCGAAGCACAGCCGGCGGAAAGCGAAACGCAGACGGCCGAGAGCGCGTCACAGACCGAGCCGGCGATAACAGAGGTTACGTCGGAAACGGCGCTGTCACAGACCGAAACCGCCATACCGACGCAGACAAAAGCCTTCGGCACGACCGTACCGCCCGCGACAACGACTGCACTGCCCGTTTCAACCACCGTGCCGCCGGCGCAGACGACTGTGTCCGCGCCGAGGGAAGGGGCGTATGCGTTTTCTGTGGAGAGATTCCGTGTTGGTACCGGTACAGACGACTCCCGCGATCCGAAAGCATTTATTCTTCTTTCACCGCAGGATGTAGCGGCGTACTTCGAGGAATACGATGACGTCTATCATTTTTCCGAGCTGCGCGAAATGAATCCGGGCAATCCGCGCGACTTTGACAGGCTGGCCGAAAAGTATGATGCGGATTTCTTCCGCACGCATCAGCTCATTCTGGTGCAGATCACGGAAGGCAGCGGGTCGATCACCAATACGGTCAAAGCCGTCCGCCGCACTTCGCCGCACGCGATTACGGTGGAAATTGAACGGTATCTTCCGCAGGTACAAACGTGTGATATGGCGTACGCGCATTTCTTCGTCGAATTGGAGACGCAGGATCTGCAAAAGGCAGATCAGATAGTGGTGCAGCGCACCGAAGTGCACGCCCCGCCGAGCACCGTGCCGGCGCAGTAAAAGAACGGCTTTGCACGGCTTCCGTCTTTTCAAAGTAAAGAAGGGACTGTTCCTCCGAAGGATTTCGGACGGACAGCCCCTTTTGTATAGTCTGTTTGTGTTCGGTGCGGCGGTTCCTTTTGACGTGTGCGGGAATCGCCGCTGCGCATGCGTGACAGCTTTTATGCGGTGATTTCGCCGTCGTGCGACAGGATCGAAGCGGATGTGACGCCGCTGATTTCCATCACATCGTGAATGAGATCACTCTCTGCGTCCACGCGGATCTCCACGATCATATCCAGCGTGGTCGGCGTGAGGTTCCTTGACTTGATTTTGTAGCTTTTGCAGTATTTTCTGACCGTTTCCAGAATCTGCTTGTCGCTTCCCGGTTCCGTACTGTTGACAACCAGAATCATCGACAGCTTGCGTGCCGGATAATGCAGCATGACCAGCACGATCACGGAAATGATCAGCGTCACGATCACGGCGATTACGGACAGTCCCGCGCCGCAGATGATGCCGATGCTAATCGACCAGTACAGGAACACAAGATCGAGCGGGTCTTTGATCGCGGTGCGGAATCGGATGATGGACAGCGCGCCGACCATGCCGAGTGAAAGCACGATATTGGACTGGATTGTCAGAATGATGGCTGCGGTGATGACCGCCATAGCGATCAGCGACAGGTTGAACGTCTGGGCATAGAATGTTTTGCGTGTGACCAGACGGTAGAAGAAGAAAATATACAGTGCGAGGACACATGTGATCAGCAGACCGGTAATCACCATTTTTGTGTCGACGCCGCTTGAAAAGCCGCTCAGAAACGAATTTTTAAAAATATCCTTAAAACTCATAATTGTCCTCCCCAGATATATTTTCTGCATAGATAATACTTGGAAAATGCTGTTTGCTGCAGATCTCTCAACTGCAGCGCGTCGTAGATCGGGTCCGGCAGGAGCTCGTCGTACTTGACCTCCAGCAGATGCTGTCCCGGCGGCAGGATCGGGCGCGTCGGCAGATCCGACCGAAAAAAATGGCTGAAATCCACAGAGGATCGTATGTTGCGGTCGAGTGTGATCCGGACGTTGCCGACAGGGTAGACAAACGGCGTGCGGTCGTACTCCACGATGACGGCAGGCCGGAACAGCTGCGTCTGCGTCAGCAGGGCGAACTTGCGCAGAAGCATCTTGTCAGAGACGAGCGCATCTGCCGTTTCACCCGACAGCAGCATGTCGTATTCCTCGCGCGAGAGCAGACAGGCTGTTTTAAATGTTTTGCCGCGCTCTTTTCGCTTGCATTCGAGCGAGATGCGCGCATCGTCTGCGTTGTAGATGCGGATGCGGAACTTCTCTCTCGGATCTGTGCCGCTCTCGTTTTCGTAGAAGCAGCGGTTGTCGTAGCTGTCGAAATACATGCTGCGTATGGTATACTGGCCGTTCAGACTGTGGTTGTCGTAACGCATCAGTCCCTGCATCCGGCTGCGGATGATTTCGAGCTGTACCGCGCTGCACAGGTATTTCAGCTCGTGGCGGTATTTACTCTTTTCGTCCATGGCGGCACCTCCGTTTGCGGATCGTTCTGACAGCGTCCGCCAGAACAAAACAGGCGATTGCGGCTGCAATTATACTCAGACCGATTCCGAGATACAGGTTTTCTCCGCTCAGCCGCATGAGTACCCGATACGCCAGATGCAGCGGGCTGCGATCCGGTGCGGCAGACTCTGCCGGCTGCAGACGGCCGGAGTAGTGCGCATCCTGCACAACGGCGCGACCGGGTTCGTATGCGTTCGCGTCCGCATCGAACCATCCGCCAAACGACGGATCCTGCGGATCGGGTATTTCATTTAGTGATTCCCCGTCCTTCACAGAGTAAAAACGAACGAATCGTTTGCTGCCGTCAAACAGAAAGCTGACGGAATGATACCGCTCTCCGTGCAGCCAGACGGAATCGAGAAAGTCGATGCGCTGCTGTAAAAAGCCGGTGATATACCGCACGTGCGCGCCGAGCGAGTCAAAACGCGTCTGACTTCGATCCGCGGCAGAATCGTTGCCGGTGAACCGGCGCCATCTGCATTGGTTCATCCGGAAAGACGGCTCGGTCATGCGCGCATATGCCTGCATTTTGTCATACAGGAGCGTCTGCACGTTCTGCCGTACAGACTGTCGGTACAGCGTCTGCAGCCGCGAAAAGAAACGCGGGTCGCGGTAAAGCAGGTCAAACCAGTTGTCGCCGTTGCGGTACAGATAGCGCGGATTGAGATCGGACGCCAGCCATTTGCTGCCCAGACACAGATCAAAATCCCATATTGCGCAGGCATGTATTTTTGCATCGATCCGATCCGCATCCTTGCAGAAGTAAACGCTGCTTTGGTCTGAATTGGCGAGCAGCTCCTGCACGAGGTAGTAACGGACAAACGAATCCAGGTCGATTGCGGAGAGATCGCCGGATGCGAGCGCATGCTCTGCTTTGTTGAACTGATCGCTGATATAGTCAATCTGCCTTCGCGTTGCATATTTCGGCGACGAAAGGACGAAGGACAGACCGGGCGTTTGAAAAAAGCTTTCCTCCTTCGCGAGCTGATCCGCATGGTGTTCAATCTGCAAAAGGTAGCCTCCGGTTATATCCGGCGGGTCATTCGGAATATCGAAATATCTCCGCCGCAGGCTGTCGCGCATGGCGTCCGTCTGCGGATAGGATGACAAAGCGGAATAATTGACATCCTGTGTCTGTGCTGTCAGGTCGCTGATCTGCACGCGCCCCTGCGCGACCTCTACGCGCTCGGTGAGCAGATACAGCCCCTCGTATTCGCCGTCGATGTAAAGATCGATGTATGCGCTGTCAACCGCATACCGCACGCCGAGCGCTTTGGCCGTATCGTACGCAAGCTTATTGCGCAGACCGGATTCGTCGAACACATTGGACACCAGCACCCAGCTTTTTCCTGCGCCCATACCGAGCAGGTCGACCGGTTCCCGGAACAGCAGAGCATACGATTTCTTTGCCTGCGTCCAGGAGGAATTGCCTCTGCCGTGGAAGCGATCAAAACTGCCGGAATAATCAACAGTCCGGTCAGAAAGAACAAGCGAAGCGACGCCGGTTTTGGAGCGTTCCTGGTTGTCATGTATTTCCTGCAGTGACCCGTCTGTCAAACGGATAGACAGTGCGGGAACATTTTTGGCCTGCATGACGACGAGCGTTTTTGCGATTGGTAAAAGCCCGAATGTACTGCGCATACGCAGTATATGAGACTGCCCGGCGGAAAGCCGAACCGTGCTGCCTGCGGCGCAAAAGACGTCGTCCAGATACAGGGTGTATCCTGCCGCATATTCGACGCGGAGATTCTCCGCATCGGCAAAGGCGGGCAGGAATGCATAATAGTTGTCCTCGTCTTTGTACAGACTGATGCTCTGCATCACACCGTCCTGCGCATCTGCGGTGAGCCGAATCGTATCAAGACAGTCCATGTCCTGCAGGCAAACGCACACAAGCACGACCGCAGCCAAAACAGCAGTCGCGCTAATAACGATTACCTTTTTCCACACATTCACCGCATGTACCTCGCATGAAAATCTTTATACATTGTTGATCAAAAATCAGTTCTTCTGTGCATCGTACGCTGTGCGCACGGCGATTGCAAGCTGATCTGCGCAGGATGTGTAGTTGTTCCCGCAGGTGTTGCCGCGAAGAACGCGCTCGATCTCCTCGACCGTTTTGCCCTCGAGGAGCTTCGAGATGGCCTTGAGATTGCCGCTGCACCCGCCGGTAAAGCGGATGCCCGTGACCACGTTGCCGTCGATCTGAAAGCGGATCTGAGAGGGGCAGACATGGCTCGGCTTGAATGTGTATTCCATAAGCATGGCTCCTTGCATCGGATTCGTTTCAAAAGCACGGGTTCGCTCGACGAGCCCGTGCTTTGGTGTAGTCTGATTATTTGCCGGCTTTCTCAGCGACCTCGCGTGCGAAATCGGGCACGTCGGTGATCAGACCGTCGCAGCCCCACTCGACAAGCCGCTCGATCTGGTACGCCTCGTTGACCGTCCAGGGATTGACGATCAGACCGGCCGCGTGCGCTTCCTCGATGTAGTCCTCGCTCACAAAACCGATGAACGGATGCACGGCGTCAACGTTCAGCTTCTTGGCATACGCCACGAAATCTTCGCAGACTTCCTCGCACTTTTCCTCGCCCGGCTCATACAGCAGACCGGTCTTGCAGGCGGGGTCGATCTTTTTGCAGTCGATCAGCACCTGCGGATCAAAGCTCGACACGATCAGGTTGTCGAACAGACCGCGTTCTTTGACCATGGCGATCGTCATGGCAGCGATCGGGCTGTTGGGCTCCTGCGGGGGCTTGATCTCGATGTTGATGACCTTGGTGTCCCTGGTGCACAAATCGAGGAATTCCTCGAGGCGCGGGATCTTTGTGCCGGCGAATTCCGGCGAGAAGGACGAGCCGAAGTCGAACTGCAGCAGCTCTTCATAGGTGTAGTTGCGGATCAGACCCGTGCCAGTTGACGTTTCGTCGATGTCGTAGTTGTGGCAGATGACGATCACGCCGTCCTTGGTCAGATGCACGTCGTTCTCGAAACCGTCGGCCTTCAGCTCGATGGCCTTGCGGAATGCGGGGATTGTGTTTTGCGGAGCGCGTCTTCTGGCGCCGCGATGCGCGATAATATTAATCATGGTGAACCTCCTGAATTCTTGATTGAGCTCATTTTACCACAGAAAAGCGCAATTGTAAAGTCGTAAAAAGCTTGTTTTTGACGGTCGGTATGGTATACTCTCAAAACTGGATTCGTGCAGTGTATCCTATGCGGCGGCTCCTCTTCCGACAGCCCCACGTTTATTTGCCGGGCATTAAAATGAAAACATATCTTCTTTGTCAACCATGCCGATGTGATAAAAGACGACCACGAGATCCGTGTCGAAATTGTCGATAATCGATTGAACGGTTTCATCCTTGCGTTCATTCATGGTGCGCATATCGACGATGCTTGTGTTCCGGAACGCCAGAGGGACGTAGCCGCCCAGCATGCCCCCGAAGGAATCACGGATGAATACGACGTTGGCGTCGTTCGGAGCGAGCGTATTTTCTACAACGGAATCCCGCGCGTAATACATGTTGATCATATCATTGGTAAATAACCCGCTGCGGTCATGGGTCAACGAGCGGTTGACGGTTGTCTCCTCAAAAGTTCCTGTTTTGTCCCAGCCTACCCGCTTGTTCACCAGATGAAAATGCGTGTCAAAGTCAGGTGTGTACAATTCGGTGCTGTCCGGTATCGCATAAAATCTGCCGATGATCCGGCCTGTGCTGCCGAGAGAAATGTTTTTGAACGACTCGACTTTCTGATTCTTCAGGTCAAACAGAGACGGATCGTTTCGGATGCCGTAACGGTCAGACAAATATTGCGTGACATACGCCCACGAGAGGATGGCGTATTTCGGTTGCCAGTGCAGGTCGGAATAGTAGAAACCGTCTGTGCGGCTCCAGCCTTTCTCCCGCCACACTTTCCGTAAATCCAGATAGTCGATGCCGGACGATTCCAACCCATCTAAAAAGCTGTCGGCAGTTACGTTGCTGTAATCGCGCAGCTGATACGGCAGTCCCGGATCCTCCTCGTCCAGCTTTCCGGGCGCGAGAACAAACAATAACGGGATGCCCTGCGTATCCAGATACGTTTTCAGCGCAGAAAGGGAAGCGACATTCTTTTTGGCGGCGTCCGCACTTTCTTTTGCGGCGTTCGGATCAGTGCTGTACTCGACCAGAGCACCTGAATCGAGCTTTACCAATGTACGTGCTCCGGCATGCACAAGCCGTGTGCCGCTCAGACGCATGCCCAGACCGTATATATTGATGAAGGAGTTATGAAAGCCGATGTAGTCCGACGCGGCCTTATCGATCTCCTGCGCGGAGATCGACAGACCGTCCGCAAGCCGGTGCTGACGGGACGTCAGCGCAGAAAGCAGACTATGCACGGAGGTCCTTGCAAAGGACATATTGCTCCAGAGCAGAGCGGAGGGGATCAGAATGGCAAGCGCCAGAAGGATCGCCGTGATGCTTTTTATGATTTTCATCTGTTCCGCCTCCTCAGAAATTAAAGTAGATGAACGGATTGTAACTGCCGATGATGATGCTGGACATATCCAATACAAGCAGGCACAGCAGAACGACGCCCCGTATCACAGCCGCCGGTTTTTCAAAGCGTGAGAGCGCTTCTTTCAATTTCGGAATGATCGGGAACGAGAATAGAATGCCGAAAACGAAAAACAGGAGATTCGGCATGAGCAGCTGCGCAGTCATTGCGTCGTGCCATCCGGTTGCGCCGATCCCGATCATAGAGGCGTAATACCGCACGGCGCTGCCGAGCGTCGGCGCGCGGAACAGGACCCAGCCGGCCACAACGAAAAACATCGTGTAGACATAGCGAAGCGGGATCAGCTTCGTTTTCTTTTTCTCGAATCCGCTCAGCTTTTCGAGGATGAGCAGTACGAAGTACATCAGCCCCCAGCACAAAAATGTCCACTGCGCGCCGTGCCAGATGCCGGTCAGCAGCCAAACGACAAAGAGGTTGCGCACGAGTTTGCGCTTCGTTTCGACACGGCTGCCGCCCATCGGGAAGTAGACATAGTCGCGGAACCACGTGCCCAGGGAGATATGCCAGCGCCGCCAGAATTCCGAAACAGATCGGGAGATATACGGATAGTTGAAGTTTTCGAGGAACCTGAATCCAAACACTTCACCCAGGCCTATGGCCATGTCCGAATACCCGCTGAAATCATAGTATATCTGCAGCGTATACGCAATTGCGCCCAGCCATGCGGTGGCGACGGATCTTTCACTGCCGTCGAACGCGGTGTCTGCCACCAGCGCCAGATTGTTTGCGATCAACACCTTTTTGGAAAGGCCGATGACAAAACGAAACAGGCCGGAGCAGAATCCCTCCCATGTTTCCTTTCGATTCTCGATTTGATCGGCAATCGTTTCATAGCGCACGATCGGTCCGGCAATGAGCTGCGGAAACAGAGAAATGTACAGCGCGATATTGATGATGCTGTGCTGCGCCTTTCCCTTGCCGCGGTATACGTCGATCACGTAGGACATTGCCTGAAACGTAAAGAACGAAATGCCGATAGGGAGTGCGATGTGTGTCTGCGGCAAATGAATAAAGGACAATCTGTTCAGATTTCCAGCGTAAAGTTCAGATATTTGAACACAAAGAGAAGAGACAGGTTGAACACAACGGACAGCGTCAGGAACAATTTCCGCCTGCGCTCGTTCTGCGTATTCTGGCCGATGCTCAGCCCCAGCAGCCAGTTCACAACGATCGACAGGAGCATGACCAACACAAAGACAGGCTCGCCCCATGCGTAAAAGAACAGACTGGCAAGAGTCAGCACTACGTTCTGCAGTGTTCTCGACTTGTACAGCAGTTTGTAAAGGATACACAACAGAGGAAGAAAGCAGAATAAAAAGATGTTACTTGAAAAAAGCATAAGTTACCTCCGCAGAGTGGTTTTGGCGTCGCAGATATGCGTCAGATCACAGAGTGGTCGATGATTTCGTGCCGGGATATTCCTGCACGACGTTCGGCGGCTGTTTGATCAGCGTACGGAAGAATGCGGCCTTGGTCTTGACCGGGTCGCTCTGACGACCAAAAGATGCCGGTATGCCCTGCATGTCCAGGTATCCATGCCGCTGCGTCCATATCGTATCTCTGTTACATGTTCATACTGTGTTCTCTTTCTGATCGGATCATGTTGTCAGGATTCATCCTGCGCAATGTACCGCAGTTCGCCTAGGATGCAGTCGTAGATCCGCCGATCCGGACAGACGAATACAACACGAATCTGTGTGTCGGGATGTGTCAGCAGCCATTCGTAGACCGCTGCGACGGCAATGCGGCTTGCCTGATCCTTGGGATAGCTGTATTTTCCCGTCGAGATCGCCGGAAAAGCGATGCTGTGTGCCTGGTGCGAATAAGCCAGATCCAGTGATTTACGGTAACACTCGCCAAGCAGTCGTTCATGATCCTCGCACGGGTATTTCGGCCCCACGGTATGGATGATGTATTCGGCACCCAACGCGTATGCGCCCGTGATCTTTGCATCGCCCGGCTGGCAGCCGCCGAGCGTCTTGCATTCTTTCAGCAGTTCCGGACCCGCGGCACGATGGATCGCGCCGTCCACACCGCCGCCTCCGAGCAGCGTTTCGTTGGCGGGATTGACGATACACGCGCAGTCCGAGAGGACGATATCGATATCGTCCAGATACATACCGCAGAATGGACCCTGCAGCGCGGACTCCGGCAATTCATCCGGAGCAGGGATGCCGTTTTCGATAAAGGATCGCCGAAGCTGCATCAGTATCTGTCCGAGACGGTTTTCTCCTTCGCCGGTGCGCAGATCGACGCCCCAATAGATATCGTGCCACGTATTCCCTTCGATCAGCGGCAGATCGCCCGTTTCGATCAGCCACCGCGCAAGATGCGGATTCTGCGTAAACTTTGCGTAAACGATCCGCCGCATCACAGAAAGCCGCACATCGTTCCAGTCCGGGCGCAGGTCGACCTTTCTGCCCGCCCGCTTTGCCTCATCCGGCGACAGAGCGGCGAACGCAGAACGTACTTTCGGATCGGCAGATTTCTGTGCCTGAAATGCGGATTCTGCGGAAGAAAAAGTAATGCCGTCCAAGCATAGCTTTGAATAATAAAAATTACTCAGAAAAAAGAATTCCTCACGGAAATAGTCGATTTGATCCCGCTTTTCTGCATAGTGACGCATAGTGTATGGCTCCTCTCGGTAGAAAAGGAAATGTTGCTGTCAGAGACGACAGAAGCAGGCTATTTGTTGCGTCTTATCCTGTGCGCGATCACCGCGGCGGCGGCCGTCAGCAAAGTGACGCCCAGTGCGCCGAACCGCAGAGGAATCATATCGTCCGCGTCGAGGAAATACCGCACTTGCGCGGAGAAACCCTTGCCGCAGAGCGTATCATAGGTCAGGTACCGTGTTTCAAAGTGCGCGGGATCGTCCGCGTGCAGCACAAATTCCCGCACGCCGCGGATGCGGCTGCCGTAGCAGCGAAAGGACGCCGCGCCGCTCTGGATGAAGCGCATGCCGTCCGCAGTGCCGTCAAAGCAGTTGAGGTGGTCGTGCCCCGAAACCACGGCGCGCACGTCGCCGTTTTTGCACATCGCGTCAAACAGGCCGCCGTCGTCCTCGCACGCGCCGACGGATTCACCCAGCACGCCCTGCGCTTTCTGCCTGTCGAGACAGACCCAGCCGTCCCCGTCGCGCACAGCGCCTTTTTCTCCCGGCGCGCACGGCCGGCACAGCGCTTTGGTCTGCGGCAGGGGGACGTGCGTAAACAGCAGCGACGGCACGGCTTTGTCGTCGTTTTCCTGCCGCAGGCGCGCGCTCGTGCGGTCGTACCAGTCGGCGGTTTCTTTTTTGATGCGCCAGAACTGCCCGTGCGCGTCGTTCCACGCGCTGTCGAGCATATACAGGTTCCAGGCCGGTTTGCCTTCGGCTGACAGAATCGGGATATTGTACGTGTCGCAGTCGACGCGCCCGTCCGTTTCGTTCATCGCAAGGCACCGCTCATAGGCGCGGTAGAGCGCGAACTGCTCGTCCTTGGACACGTCGTTCATGTCGTCGTGGTTGCCGTAGATCATGGCAAAGGGGATGCCGCGCGACTGCACGGGCTCGAGAATCTGTGCGAGCGCCCGGCGCATTTTTTGCAGCGTTGCAGCGGGACCGCGCGACGTTTTTACGCGGAAATACCACACGTCGTGCAGATGGTTGCCCAGCGTGTTGTCGCCGGTGAACAGCACAAGATCCGGCTGCAGCGTGTCATAGGCGCGCTCGAGCATGCGCAGCATCGCCTTGCGCGCATGCGGCAGATCCTGCGGATCGCTGACCTGCAGGATATGAAACGTGCCGTCCGCGCGAAAATGCAACGTGTTGTCGATCATACGCTTTCAGCTTCGTCGGCATCCGCCTCGCGCTTGATCATCTCGGCGACCGCAACGCGCCGTTCGTTGAGCTCGCGGTACATCTTGTCGCGCGTGTTCTTGTCGATATTGAACCAGAACATCGGGATCATGCTTGAAATCACAATGATTGCCGGGAACAGCGTCGCCATGGCGAAAATCCATTTCTGCGCGCGCAGCGGCTGCTGTCTGCCCTCGGTATACGCCGTCTGGTCATAGCCGACCCACTGCTTGTACTTCGGCTGCAGAATGCCGTTGATGCGGGCGGGGATTTTGGTGATGAATGCGCTCGCGGCGGAGAGCGTCGCTTCGCTCCGGGCACCGTACTTCCACTCCAGATAGTCGTTGCATTCGTTGCGCATTTCGTTGATCGAAATGCTGCGCACGCCCCACATGATTGCGTACAGAATTTCCCACAATGCGGTGACGGGCAGCATCGCCCAGCGGTTCTGGAAGAAGTACAAGCCCTTTTTATCCTTGATGAATATGCCGTAGAAGAACAGCGGGATGTAGAAGCTCTTGGCAAACGTCTGACCGACCATAAACAGCGTGCGCGTCGAGAAGCGGCGTGCCAGACGGTTGTAATTGGCAAAGCCGATCGGCTGGAAGAAGAACGACGGGATGCCGGCAAACGTCTCGAACGTCGTCCAGTTGAGCACCTGCCGGTAGTAGTCGTTGGTCGTCAGACCCGTGCCGAACGAGCCGAGCGCGTTGGAGATCATGTAGATCAGAATCGGGCGGTTGGTCATCACGACGCGCAGACTGTCGCGGATGCGCGGACGCTCGATCTTCTGGTGCACGCGCTCCTTGGCAATCGTCGTATACCATGTAAAGACAAGCCCGGCGAGGATCGCCGTCGTCGGGCCGACGATCATCATGGAGCGGCGAATCATCTGGTCGGTCGTGCGGCTTTTGGCGGACTTGACGAATCCGTTCTTGATGAAGTCCAGCATGAATTCCACGGCGATGTCCGGCAGGCGGGAATAGATGATGCTGAAGTAGCTCGACACAGCCAGCAGACGTCGGCGGTCGGAAGGGTAGGGGGTTATGGTGGACAGATATCCGTCGATGGACACATTGCGGATATTGCCCAGAAATTCGAGCGCCATATCGACCAGCGCATAGGCGAAGAATTTCGGCAGATAGGAGAAGTCGTTGATATGTTCAGGAGAGAACAGCAGGGGAAGCAGCCAGTAGAGCGTGGCGATCAGCGCAAACGGCAGACCGCCGACGAAGATGTACGGCACGAATTTGCCCCAGCGGGTGCGCGTCTTTTCCACGATCGCGCTGACGATGAAATCGTCCACGATGTCCCACACGCCCGCGAAGATATTGTAGCCGGACTGCAGCTTCAGGCTGATTTTCAGGATGCTGTCGTTGAACAGATCCTTGTGCCCGTCGATGTTGAAGCCGCGGCTGCCGTCAAGGAACATGTAGCCGAGCGTCTGTTTGCGCGACAGCACGCGCCGGTCAACGTCCACCAGCTCGCGAAGCTGCGCGTTTACACGGCGCAGTTCGGCGGATTCATCAAGTCGTGTTTGTTCGGTTCGCAAAGCTTTCTCCCCTTTCCTTACTTATGTTCGGCGCGTTTGCGCAGTGCGTCGGCCTCGGCCACGGCTTCCTTCGCGCGCGCTTCGTTCTGCATCACGGTCAGCGCCTCGACCATCTTCCGGCGGATCTCCAGCTCGGACACGCCGTCTTCCTTCATCCTGAAGTATTCGTCGCTCGGAAGACCGCCGATCAGACAGACTGTGTACTTGACCTTCAGTCCCTTTTGGGCCAGGACGAGATTATACACGGTCAGCGCCAGGATCAGCAGCGGATACACGAAGGCGCCGACCCGAAGTGAGCCGATGCGCAGGAAATTGCCGGCGCTCGCCGCCGCGGCGCAGAACCAGATCAGGTTCAGTATCAGATTGCGCTGCCTGCCGTGCGGGCCGAGCGACATCGGCAGGCAGGCAAGGCACACGAGCCACATCACGAGCGAGACGAGTAGCAGCAGAACGGAGAGCGCGGCCGCATTGCCGGAGAATACGCTGCCAAGCACCGCGCCGAGTCCTCCGTCGTTGTCGATTGCGTTGTAGATTCCGATCACGTTGAGCGAACGGGAAACGGACGAGCCGACCAGCGGCAGGAACAGCGCGCCGAGCGGCAGCACCGACAGGACGATGCGCACGATCGCCGGGGGCGAGCCGAAGAACGCCGCCTTTGCGCGGTCGATGTGCGGCTGACTGTGCGCGTGCTCGATCTCCGCCCGCTCCGTTTCCGCAAGGATGCGGTCGTTGGAGTTGTAGTACACCATGTTGACGCCGCAGAACGGACAGTCCGCGCGCCAGTGCCAGATGCGCAGCTTTTTGCCGCATTTCGGACAGCTTGCCATATCGTATCTACCGCCTTTCGGTATAATTCAAAAAAGTTTACTGCAATGTTACGTCCCATCCGCCGGCGAGACTGCGCAAAATCAGTACGGCGTCCTGCAAAGTGACCGCGCGGTCCGCGTCCACATCGGACGCGGATTCGATCAGCGTAACGTTCCATCCGCCCGCGAGGAAACGCCTGATGCGGATCACGTCCTTCAGGTCGAGTACGCCGTCGCCGTTCGCGTCGCCCGGGACGCGCGCGGGACTGCCGTGCCCGTCGCACAGACGAAACTCGAAACCGTTTTGGTCGGCGATATATCTGGTGTAATAGTTGTCCGCAAAGTCGGAACAAATATAAATCAGACTGCTGCATCCGGTGAATGCATCGCTCCCGATGGAGTTGACAGAAAACGGAACATGGACGCTTTTCAGATTCGTGCAGTAATAGAAATCGTCGTCGCCGACGTCTGTCACGCCGTTCGGAATCAAATACTCCGTACGCGGGTCAGCGTTCGGGTATTGGATCAGGACGGTCTGCGCTTTATTGAACAGAACGCCGTCCCGCACGCAGTAATACGCGTTGTCCGGATCGACTTCGATGGTTTGCAGCGTCGGTATGATTCCGTATCCGGTATTTAAATCGTACTCATCCGTACGAATCCCGCAGGAAAACGCGTCCTGACCGATCTCCCGCACAGAGCGCGGAATAAAAATGCCGGTCAGCGGAGATTTTGCAAATGCTGAATAACCGATCGTCTCTACCGCATTGCCGAGCGTCACCCGCGTCAGACTCGAACACAAGGAAAAAGCGGAATAGCCGATCTCTGTTACGCCGTTTCCAACGTTCATATGCGTCAGACTCGTGCAGCCGGAGAATGCGTAATCCCCGATACGTGTCACGCTGTCCGACATGTTCACATCCGCAAGGTTCGCGCAATAGCAGAAAGCGGCCCGGCCGATCTCTTTTACGCCCGGCAAAATCGTAACGGTTCTGAGGCCGGGGCAGCAGAAGAGTATTTCAGCAGGAATCGTTTCAACGGTTTCGCCGAAAGTCACGGTTTGCAGTGCTGTACAGTCGGTGAATGCATAATAGTTGTCATTGTTGCTGTGCAGGATCGTGCATTTGACCGCATTGAATGTCAGGTTCGTCAATCCTGTGCATTTGCTGAAAGCGCTGCTTCCGAGGTGCTTTACGCCGGACGGGATCGTCATATCCGTAATACATGTGCAATTCTCAAAAGCACTGTCACCGATTTGTGTCACGCTGTCCGGGATCGTTACAGACGCAAGGCTTGTGCAGTTGTAAAACGCATAGTCGCCGAGTTTTGTCACGCCGCTCCCGATGGAAACAGTTTTGATCAGATCGCAGAACTTTGTCCACGGTGCAGTGCCGGAATAATAATCCTTCATTGCACCCGTACCGCTGATCGTCAGCACGCCGGAATCTTTATCCAAAGTCCAACGTACGTCGTATACATTTCCGCTCGCGCCGCACGTACCGGAAACCGTTTCGGCGCTTGCCCGCAGGAGAAGACCATTCGTCAGCACACCGGCCTGCGAAAGTCCGACGACCATCACCACGGCCAGCAGCAGCGAGAGAATACGTTTGCGCCTTTGCATAATGAAGCCTCCCTAATCAAATTTACCCCATCTAATATTGTATCATAGTTATCCGTTGATGTCAAAGTTATTTGTGCATCCTGACACAAAAAACTTGTAACGCAGAAAATAATATGATACGATACAGTCAGAAACGGAGGGTGGAGGATGGAACAGACACATAAACCCTATCCGATCGTCTTTGTGACCGGCGTCGGCCAGACATGGACGTCACTCAAAGGCGATCATACGCACCGATGGAATCTGTTCGCGCGTGACAAAGAGATCATCTTCGGCGCTCTTACGGCGGCGCAGCGCATGCAGCTTCTGCGTGCGGTGCCGCAGATGACGCGCGCGCTGTTGACGGGAAAACCGGCCGATCAGACCGCGCTGCGCGAGGCTGTGACGACGCTGCTGCGCTTCTGCTACGTCGACGACGACGGCCGCTTGCCCGACTGCACGGACGTGCATATCTACGGCGCGCGCAGCTTCGACGAGCTGGGCAGGGTCGATTTTTACACGGGCGAAGAGACGCACGACAGCAGCCGGACGCTCCTGGACCGGCTGCTGCGCGACGTGCCGTGCCGCGATTTTCTGGACTCCTTCGGCGCGGAAAATATGTACTGCTTCAACTATTCGCCCTTCACCGATCTGTACGCCGCTGCGGACGCGCTGCATGAAACGCTGCGCGCGATCACGCACAAACGCGGGCAGGACAAGGTCGTGCTGGTGCCCATGAGCATGGGCGCGGCCGTGACGCTCGCATACCTCGACGCATACTACACCGAGGACGGCGCGGCAGAGGAAAACTACATAGACAGTATCGTCTCGGTCGTCGGCGCATGGGACGGCAGCGAGGGGTTCGCCGATCTGCTGCTTGGCGACGTCTGCGCGCAGTGGAACGACGTCATCTATAAAGAGCTGCTGCCGAAGCAGAAGCTGCCCAAACCGCTGCTTCACCTGCTTACACGAAATCCCGCGCGCACGAACGCGCTGTTGCGGCAACTGCTTTATGCGCTGCTCGACGGCATACTGATGCGCTCGAGCGCATTCCTCGCGCTGGTGCCGCACGCACGCTGGGACGAAATGTTTCCCTACCTGTTCGCCGAAGCGCGTTTCCGGCAGAATTCCCGCCTGCACACGGTGCGTCGGGACACAAACCGCTTCCTGCGCGCGCAGGAAAATCTGCGCCGGCGCATGCGGGATATCCACGACACATGCGGCGTGCGGTTTTCGTTCGTCGGCGGCACCGGCTTGAAGCCGGGAGAGGAGAGCAGCGATTTCGATTTCATGCGCTACTTCCGCTGCGCCGACCGTACCGACACGGACGGCGTGCTGCAAATCACGTCGAGCATGCCGTTTGATATGGACGCGCCGGAAAGCTATGTGCACGCCTTTGCCGTGTACGACCGCCAGATGCACGAGATCGGCGGCAACGCGCAGGCGATGCGTCTGATTTTCGCGCTTGCAGCGGGTGAGGCGGTCGATACGTCCGGAACGCTGCGCGCGTACATTGCGCCGGACGAAGCATAAGCGCCGGACGCGAACACAGACATACGGGAGGACAGCATATGCCATTTTTCTATGTACAACGGGACATCACCGGGATGCAGGTGGACGCGATTGTCAACGCGGCCAACAACTCGCTGCTCGGCGGCGGGGGCGTGGACGGTGCCATCCATGCTGCGGCAGGCAGCGGTCTGTTGGAAGAGTGCGCCAAGCTCGGCGGCTGCCGCACGGGCGAAGCGAAACGCACGGGGGCGTACCGCCTGCCGTGCAGATATGTGATTCATACCGTCGGCCCCGTCTGGCACGGCGGGACGTGCGGCGAGCCGGAGCTGCTGGCCGCCTGCTACCGCAACAGTTTGCAGATTGCCGCGGACAGCGCGTGCGAAAGCGTGGCGTTTCCGCTGATTTCCGCGGGCGTATACGGCTATCCCAAGGCTCAGGCGATCCGCGTCGCGGTCGACACAATCGGCGCGTTTTTGCAGCAGCATGACATGACGGTGTATCTTGTGCTGTACGACAGCGGCGCGATCGGCGCGATCGCGGAGCGTTTCGGCGCGCTGCGGCAGTGGCTCGGCGATGCGCTTCAGGTTCCACCAGCGGCGAGAGCTGCATCCGGCGCGTCCGGATGGAAGATGGGCTTGATGAAACCCCGTCGGAAAAACAGCGTGCAGGCACAGCAGTCCGACGACGAACGGGATTCGACATACGCATGTGAAGACGCTGTATGCGACAATGCGGACATGGACGCGCACGAAGCATCTTATGCGCTCCGGCCGCTTGCATCCGTGCCGGCGCTGACGCTGGACGATATGCTCACCCAGCTCGACGAGAGCTTCGCGCAGATGCTTTTCCGCAAGATCGACGAGCGCGGCATGACCGACGCCCAGTGCTATAAGAAGGCGAATATCGACCGCAAGCTGTTCTCCAAAATTCGCAGCAATCCGCAGTACAGACCCAGCAAAACGACAGCGCTGGCATTTGCCGTCGCGCTGGAGCTGCCGCTGGACGAGACGCGCGAGCTGCTCGGGAAAGCGGGCTATGCGCTCTCGCACAGCTACAGAGCCGATTTGATCGTGGAGTATTTTATCCGCAGCGGCGTCTACGACGTGATGCGGATCAACGAGGCGCTGTTCGCCTTTGACCAGACGCTGCTCGGCGCGTAAAATGTCGCCTGCGAAGCGACCAAAACTGTTTTTGTTTCCGCTATACTGGTGTCACAAAACAACAGGGAGGAAACAATAATGAAAAACACAACAGCCAACAACACAACCGAACTGGTATTCATCCTCGACCGCAGCGGCTCGATGAGCGGGCTGGAAGCGGACACGATCGGCGGCTTCAACGCCATGATCGAGAAGCAGAAGAAGGAAGAGGGGACGGCGTTTGTCTCGACAGTGCTGTTCAATCAGGCGAGCACGGTCGTGTATGACCGCGCGGACGTGCGCACGGTCGAACCCATGACCGACGCGACCTACACGGTCGGCGGCTGCACGGCGCTGCTGGATGCAATCGGCGACGCGGTGCACCACATCCGAAACATCCACAAGTACATCCGTCCGGAAGACGTGCCGGCGCATACGCTCTTTGTCATCACGACCGACGGCATGGAAAACGCCAGTCACCGCTACACGGCCGAGCAGGTGCGCAGGCTGATCGAACAGCAGAAGGAGTTCGGCTGGGAGTTTCTGTTCTTGGGCGCGAACATCGACGCGGTCGAAACGGCGGGCAATATCGGCATCGACGCGGACAGAGCGGTCGACTACTGCTGCGACAGTGCGGGCACGGCGCTGAACTATAAGGTAGTGGCGGAATGCGTCAGCGACGTGCGGTGCGGTAAAGGTGTGCGTCGGGACTGGGCTGCGGCGATCCGCAAGGATCACGCCAAAAGAAGCAAACAGTAAACAGCATACACTTACGGGGCTGCGATCCGTCGGATCGCAGCCCCGTAAACATTCAGATGCCGCGCACGCCGTCGAGCCAGAGTCCGGCGATCAGCGCATGACCGGTGATGGTCGGATGCGTGCCGTCCCAGGTGAAGTATTCGCGCCGGGAGCGCGCCGCCGCCTGCTCGAAGGGCTTTTGCAGTTCGATGAAGATGCAGCCGTATTCGTCGGCTGTCTCGCGTGCGGCTAGCTGCATCAGTGTCATGGATTCGATGCGCCGTGCAGTCGTTTCGGCTGTTTCGTCTGCGTCCGGACGCGGTCTGTCCGCTTCGCACAAGGGGTGCGGCACATAGCGGTAGGAGACGTCCGTTCTGTCCAGAGGCAGATAAAACGGTTCGAGGAGCACGAACGGAATGCGGCCGAGCGCGGAAAACGTCAGGTCGATTGCGCCGCAAAGATCGTTGCGGTAGCGCTGCGCAATCTGTTCTGTCGTCCGGTTTTCGGACAAGCCGCGCATGCCGTCGTTGACGCCCGCCAGGAGACTGACGAGCGTGGGGTGATTGTCCAGCACGTCCTGCGGCCATTTTTCCAGCAGATCGCCCATCGTAGCGCCGGAATACCCTTTGTTGACAAACTTCGGCTGTGTCTGCGCATTCTCAAGCGCGAGCGTGCCGGAGACAATCGTCTGGTACCCGTGCCCCATGATGTGGTTGCAGTCCATCGTGTGACCGCGGTTGCCGTCGGTGATCGAGTCGCCGGAAAAAAGCAGTATGTCGGATTCTGTCAGATACATTGTGATCCCTCCGGCGACACTATACCACTTCCGGCCGGTTTCGTAAAGACACGAAATGCGGCTTTTTTCCGTTTTTCTATTGAAATACAGATTGTTTATGATACAATACAAAATGGTTCTGCGAAAAACGTGACATGTTCGCTGTTTCTCTCTTTTGCATGTTCGCTGTTTCTCTCTTTTGCGCGCTTGCAAAACTGGAGAAAACATGCTATAATAATATGTCTATTTTTGCATGCTTCAAAACGGAGGTTTACTATGCCGGATCAGAGTGTTTATGTCAATCCCCTGTGCACGCGTTACGCGAGCCGCGAGATGCAGGAAATCTTTTCCAACGATACGAAGTTCAGAACCTGGCGCAAGCTGTGGATCGCGCTGGCCGAGAGTGAGATGGAGCTGGGGCTGCCGATCGAACCGCAGCAGATAGCTGAGATGCGTCAGCACATCGACGACATCGACTACGACAAAGCGGCGGAGTACGAGCACAGGTTCCGCCACGACGTCATGGCGCATGTGCACACGTTTGGCGACGCCTGCCCGTCCGCCAAGGGCATCATTCATCTGGGCGCGACGAGCTGCTATGTGGGCGACAATACGGACATCATCGTCATGCAGCGCGGCCTTCTGCGCGTGCGCGAGCTGCTGCTGAGCGCGATCGAGGCCATCGCCGCCTTTGCAGAGCAGCACAAGGCTGTCGCGTCGCTGGCCTATACGCATTTTCAGGCGGCGCAGCCGACGACGATCGGCAAGCGCGCGACGCTGTGGCTGCAGGACTTCATGAGCGATCTTGAACAGGTCGAGTTCCAGCTTTCCAACTTGAAGCTGCTCGGCTGCAAGGGCACGACCGGCACCGGCGCGAGCTTCATGGAGCTGTTCGGCGGCGACACCGAAAAGGTTGTCGAGCTTGAGCGCCGCATTGCCCGCAAGATGGGCTTCGACGCGTGCGTCGCCGTTTCCGGCCAGACGTATTCGCGCAAGACCGACTTCAACGTTTTGTCCGCACTGTGCGGCATCGCGCAGAGCGCGACGAAATTCTCCAACGATATCCGGCTCATGTCGCATCTCAAGGAGTTCGACGAGCCGTTCGAGGCCGGCCAGATCGGCTCTTCCGCCATGGCGTACAAGCGCAATCCCATGCGCTCCGAGCGCATCGCGTCGCTCTCGCGCTACATCATTGCGGACATCATCAATCCCGCCGTCACCGCTTCGGCGCAGTGGTTCGAGCGCACGCTCGACGACTCGGCCAACAAGCGCATCAGCGTGCCCGAGGCTTTCCTTGCGACGGACGCCGTGCTCTCGCTGGTCATCAACGTCATTTCCGGCGGCACCGTATACCCCAATGTCATCCGCAAGCATCTTATGGAGGAGCTGCCGTTTATGGCGACGGAAAACATCCTCATGTACTGCGTCAAAAACGGCGGCGACCGCCAGGCGCTGCACGAAGCGATCCGCCGCCATTCCGTGGACACGGCAAAGCAGATCAAGCTCCACGGCGGTGACAACGACCTGCTTGACCGCATTGCGGCAGACCCCGCGTTCGGCCTGACGCGCGCGCAGATCGACGCCATCCTCGACGAGGGCGGCTTTACGGGCATGGCCGAGGCGCAGACGGAAACGTTCCTGCGCGATTTCGTCCGCCCGCTTCTGGACAAGTATCAAAGCATCGGCCGTGTCAAGGTCGAGATCAATATTTAACAAAGGATCGAGGTAACACAATGCTGACTGCAATTACTGGAATCAACTGGGGCGATGAGGGCAAGGGACGCATGGTCGACCTGCTTTCGCGCGAATATGACGTGATCGTCCGTTATCAGGGCGGCAACAACGCCGGCCACACCGTCGTCAACGACAAGGGCAAGTTCATCCTGAATCTGCTGCCGTCCGGTATCCTGCGCGACGGCACAGTCAACGTGATGGGCACGGGCATGGTCATCGACATCGAGCATCTGGCAGGGGAGATGAAGCGCCTGACCGATAAGGGCATCGTCATCACGCCCGACTCGCTCAAGATCAGCGACCGCGCCACGATCTGCATGCCGTACAACAAGCTGCTCGACATCCTGGAGGAGGAGCGTCTGGCAGACAAAAAGTTCGGCTCGACCCGCCGCGGCATTGCGCCGATCTATTCCGACAAATACATGAAAAAATCCTTCCGCATGGGCGACCTGTTCGAGACACCCGAGGTGCTGCGCGAGAAGATGGAAGGCATCCTTGAGTGGAAAAACCTGCTGGTCGAAAAAGGCTACGGCCATGCGCCGGTCGACGTGGACGAGATGCTCGAGTGGCTGCACACCTACGGCGATCCCCTCAAGCCCTTCATCTGCGACTGCACAGACTACCTGACCGAGGCGCATGAAGCGGGCAAAAAGATTCTGTTCGAGGCGCAGCTCGGCGCCCTGCGCGACATCGACTACGGCATCTATCCGTACACTTCGTCTTCCTCCAATATCGCTGCATTCGCGCCCGTGGGCGCGGGCGTACCCGGTCTCAAGCTCGACTGTGTGATCGGCATTATGAAGGCGTATTCAAGCTGCGTGGGCGAAGGCCCGTTTACATGCGAGCTGTTCGGCAAGGCGGGCGATATGCTGCGCGAGGCCGGCGGCGAATACGGCGCAGCAACCGGCAGACCCAGACGTGTGGGCGGCTTCGACGTGCCCGCGTCGCGCTACGGCGTGCGTGTGCAGGGCGCGGATTGCCTTGCGCTGACCAAGCTGGACGTGCTGAGCGTGTACGATGAGATTCCGGTCTGCGTGCAGTACGACATCGACGGCGAACTGACCGACAGATTTCCGTCCGGCACGCGGCTGAACAAGGCAAAGCCTGTCTACATCAATCTGCCCGGCTGGCACTGCGATATTTCCGGCTGCCGCAGCTTCGGCGACCTGCCCAAGGCCGCGCAGGACTATATTCTCTTCATCCAGAAGGCCGTGGATTGCAAGATCCGCTATGTGTCGGTCGGCGCGGAACGCGACCAGTATTTTGAAATGAACTAAAGCTATGGATAGTATCGTAAAACGTTTTGCATTTGACGCGCGGGATGTGTTCCGCATCGTGCAGTTTACCGACCTGCATCTGTGCAGGACCGAAACGCCCGACAAGTTTGCCCAGACGATTGACCTGCTGCGCCGCGTGACGCGTGCGACGAAGCCCGACCTGATCGCCATCACCGGCGACCTGACGTGGGGCGAGACGATGGACGATCGCGACGCGATGGATGCGCTCAGCGACACGCTCGAAGAACTCGGCGTGCCGTGGGCGCCTGTGCTCGGCAATCACGACGGCGACAAGTACGGCCGGGACGTGTTTGCGTCGTTCCTGCTGAACCGGCCGAACTGCCTGTTCACACTCGGTGATCCGTCGGCGGAGGGGTACGGCAACTATATCGTGTCCGTCGGTGATGAGTGGTTTTTGTACTTTATGGATTCGCACGAGGGCGAATTTCTGCCCGGCCAGCTCGACTGGTACCGCAGAACGTCCGCCGCGCTGCCCGCACAGCACAACGAACTGGCGTTCTTCCATGTGCCGATCCCGGAATTTGCCGAAGTCTGGGACTGCACGCCCTGCAGGGGCTTCAATATGGAGGGCGTCTGCTGCACGAAATACAACGACGGTCTGTTCTCCGCCTTTGCGCGCGGGGGACACATGCGCGGTGTGTTCGTCGGCCACGACCATATCAACGACTTCGAGGGTACGCTCGACGGCATCCGCCTGGTGTACGGCCGCGTTTCCGGCTACCAGGGCTATGCCATGGAGGGCTTCCCGTTTGGTGCGCGCATCATCGACGTGCGCCGCGGCGCAAACGATTTTCTCACGCAGATTTATACTGAACACGGCGAAATGTACGCCCAGAAGCGTCTGAGCGTGCCTGTGTTCCGCCGCAAGGGATAAACTTGATTTCACAAAAATACAGATAAAAGGAGAGTGAATAACCCATGGGCAAGTATTTCCAACCAGAGATTGAAACGATGTCGCGCGAGCAGCTGCAGGCGCTGCAGAGCGAGCGGCTGCGCGAGCAGATCCGGCGCGTATATGACAATGTGCCGTACTACCGCGCAAAGATGGACGCCAAAGGCGTGACGCCGGACGACATCCGCGGCATTGAGGATCTGCACAAGCTGCCGTTTCTGAGCAAGGCAGATCTGCGCGAGGCGTATCCCTACGGACTGCTGGCAAAGCCGCTCGGTGAGTGCGTTCGCATCCATTCCACATCCGGTACGACCGGCAAACGTGTTGTCGCGTTTTATACGCAGTATGACGTCGATCTTTGGGATGAATGCTGTGCGCGCGCGATCGTCGCCGCCGGCGGTACGAACGAAGACGTGGTGCAGGTGTGCTACGGCTACGGCCTGTTTACGGGCGGCCTGGGTCTTCACGGCGGCGCGCACAAGGTCGGCGCGCTGACACTGCCGATGTCCTCCGGCAATACGGAGCGGCAGCTTCAGTTCATGGAGGATCTGCATTCCACGATTCTCTGCTGCACGCCTTCCTATGCGATGTATCTTGCGGAGAGCGCAATCGAAACGGGCGTGCGCGAGCGCATCCACCTCAAGGCCGGTATCTTCGGCGCCGAGGCGTGGACGGAAGAAATGCGCCGCGACATCGAGCACAAGCTCGGTCTGCGCGCCTATGATATTTACGGCCTGACGGAGTTGAGCGGCCCCGGCGTGGCGTTCGAGTGCGAGGCGCAGGACGGCATGCACATCAACGAGGATCACTTCATCGCCGAAATCATCGATCCCGTGACCGAAGAGGTGCTGCCGATGGGCAGCAAGGGCGAGCTGGTCTTCACTGCCATCGACAAGCAGGCGTTCCCGATGATCCGCTACCGCACGCGCGACATCTGCCAGCTCAAGGTCGAGCCGTGCCCGTGCGGCCGCACGCATGTGCGCATGCGCAAGCCCATGGGACGGTCGGACGATATGCTCATCATCCGCGGCGTCAACGTGTTCCCCTCGCAGATCGAGACGGTGCTGCTCAATCAGGGCATGCCTGCCAATTATCAGATCATCGTTGACCGCGTCAACAATTCCGACACGTTCGATATCGAGGTCGAAATGCCGCAGGAGCTGTTCTCGGACAACGTCGCCGCGATTTCCAAGAAAGAAAAGGAGCTCGTCTCCGCGCTCAAGGCGATGCTCGGCATTATGGCCAAGGTGCATCTTGTCGCGCCCAAGTCCATCACCCGCAGTGAAGGCAAGGCTGTGCGCGTGATCGACAAGCGCAAGCTGTATTAAGGAGGGGTTTACTATGCTGCTGAAACAGATCTCTGTTTTTTTGGAAAATAAGTCCGGCCAGCTGCTGGAAATCGTGAATCTGCTTGCCGCCAACGGTATCGACCTGCGTGCGCTCTCGATCGCCGAGGCGCAGGACTACGGCGTGCTGCGCATCATCGTAGACAAGCCTGACGAGACGCTTTCATTTTTGCGTCAGCAGGAGTGGGTCTGTCAGATGAACGAGGTGCTTGCCGTGACGGTGCCGGATGAGCCGGGCAGCCTTACCAGAATCCTGACGGTGCTCGCGGACAAGAACGTCAACATGGTCTACACCTACGCGTTCCTGTCCGGTACGCAGGGCAAGGCGTGCATCGTCCTGCGCGTGGACGACAACGCCTACGCCGAGAAACTGCTCAGAGACGCCGGTATCGAGGGCTGAAAACTGCAACAAAAAACAGGTTCTTCACGGAATTTTGTGGGATAGGATTGCATCCTTTGCACAAACGCCATATCTTAGCCTCCCCTGTGTAAGGGGAGGTGGGCGCCGAAAGGCGCTCGGAGGGGTTGTCACATCAGACTCTATCTGAAAAGCAAAAACAATCCCTCAGTCATGCTATCGCATGACAGCTCCCTTTACACAAGGGAGCCTTTACTTGGCCTATTTCGGTCAATGTTCATGACAACAATAGCGTTTTGAGTTTTCAGTAAAACGATTTTTTGCCGTGCGCCATAAAGGCG
>JAFSYM010000034.1 GCA_017450005.1 Clostridia bacterium | reverse complement strand
GAGACTGTCAACCGTATTTCGCGCGAAACGGCTGACGGACTTCGTCACGATCAGGTCGATCTTCCCGTCCAGAGCATCCTTCCGCATTTGGTTGAACCCGTCCCGATGCGCCGTGCTCAAGCCGGAGATGCCCTCGTCCGTATAGACGTGAACAAACTCCCAATCCGGATTGCGGCGGATGTACTTTTCGTAGTAATCTATCTGCGCGGTATAACTGGTCGTCTGCTCGTCTTTGTCCGTGGACACACGCGCGTAACCCGCCACTCTGCGTTTGTGCGCCTGCTCAATCGGCGCTGCTGTATACTTGCTCTTTGTCGCTGGTATTTGTGTTACGACCGGCATAATATGTTTCCCTCGCTTTCTGTTTCATTTCGTTCGTCCAGCTTTCCCGGCGTGAACGGTCTTGCCAGACGATTTCTTTTTCGGCTCCGTCAAGGAAACGGAAAACCAATCTGTTCCCGCCACGCACCAAAACGCTGTCGATTTTTGCTTTGAATATGTCTGCGTCAAACGCAAGTAAATCCAGTGCAATGGCGGCTGACTGCATCAGCGTGTCTTCCGGAACTTGCTTCGACGCGCATTCACTTTTACCTTTCACGCCGTATGTAGCGCACTGCCAAACGTGTCCTCTGCGCACGGTGCGTCTACGATACTTTTTGCCGCAGTTCTCGCAAATGAGCATGCCGGTGAAAACGCTGGTGTTCGGTACGTCATGTTTCCATTCGTCAGCACGCCTTGCGATTTCAACCTGCACCGCATCAAAAGTCGCTTGCGGGATAATGGCGTCATGGGCTTGTTCCGCTCGATACATGGCACACTCTCCGGTATTTCTGCGCGGTATTTTGCAGATGTAATCCGGTCGGAATGTTTTTTGCAAAGTAAGGTTTCCGGTGTACGCATCGTTTCGCAAAATAGCCGATACGCCGTTCGGCCGCCACGGATAGTTTTCGCTGGTCAATCTGCCCTCGTCGTTCAGAATTTTGGAGATTTTCAAAGGTCCCATTCCCGAAAGAAACAGATCATAAATCCGCTTGACCGTTTCCGCTTCATCAGGTACGATTTCATAACGGTCGCCAACCAAACGGTAACCGAGCAACTTGGAATTCCACGGAATACCGGCTTCAAAATTCTTGCGGATACGCCACTTCATGTTTTCGGAAACGGATCGGCTTTCTTCCTGCGCGAACGACGCGAGGATCGTCAGCATCAATTCACCCGCCGCGCTCATCGTGCGGATGCCCTGCTCTTCAAAGCAGACGTCCACACCGAGCGATTTCAGTTCCCGTACCGTTGTCAGCAGCGTGACCGTGTTCCGCGCAAAGCGGGATATGGATTTCACCAGGATCTGATCGATTTTTCCTGCGCGGCAATCGGTGAGCATTCGCTGAAACGCCGGTCGTTCCGCTTTTGTTCCGGTAAACGCTTCGTCCGCATACACGCCGCAGAATGTCCATTCCGGACTTTGGCGGATCAGCTTTTCGTAGTAATCCGCCTGCGCTTCGAGCGAATGCAGCATGGCGTCTTTGCCGCATGATACACGGCAGTATGCAGCGGTGCGCAGCTTCTTTTTCTCTTTGTTTTCAAATACGATTTGACGGATTTCCCGTTCCATAATTGTACCTCCCCACGGTCGAGTTTAACTCTATTTGCAAGGGTTATCAACCCGCTATACCGGACAAAGAATTGCGGCATAACGGGCTGACTTTTGTGGACATTATGCAGCCGGTTTTCGTGCGCGATTGTAGCATTTCCGGCTGCAATATTTCTGATTCTCGTTCCGATGCGCGACGAATTCCGCGCCGCAGTACAGACAGGTTTTTCTGCATACGGATCTATGCATGATGCGCTCCGGATGCTCGTTCCACCAGCGTATGCGGCACCGGTCCGAACAGAACTTTTTCTCCTTGCGGTGCGGCGTCTGGATGACAGGCTTTCCGCATTGCAGGCAGACGCTCTGCGCGTCGACCGGATGCCTGCGCAGATACGACTTCACCGTATTGACCGGCAAACCTGTTTCGCTTGCGATCTGCGCGCAGGTAAACTGCTTTGCACGCAATATCTGTATCTGCCCGGATTCGTTTTCTGTCACGCACTTCCCTCCTTGATCTTCAGACAGCACATCGCCTCCGGGCGGATCAGTTTCGCGTCCACGCGTTCATGCATCTGGAATCCGATCTGCCCTTTGTCCGCATACCGTTCGTTCAGCCTGCGCAGCGTCGTCTTGCCGCGTTCGCCGATCCAGTAATAACCGAAGTCACCGAACAGAATCGGCAGACCGCCCGGTGTCATGTCATCCAGATACTTTGTCGTATAGATCGGGCAGCCGAGCAGTTCGTCGGGGTCTGTCCAGAGATTGTGTCCCGCTGCCGTTTTGATCTTGCGAAGCTCTCGGTATGCGTTCTCTGAACACAGAAATGTAGCATTGTCCCGATACAAACGAGGCAGCGCATAGTACAGGTCGATGATCGTATCGAAGTTCAACACGCTGCCGCTGACCGGCACTTCTTTCGCCTGATGCACCAGGCCGAGCGGTTTGCCGACACCGTTGCCGCACAGGAACGCTTCTTCCTCCGCATCCGCAATACGGCATACGAATTCCTTTTTCAGGTATTGCTCCATGTTCACGGCGCAGTCCTCCAGCATTTCTTCCGACACCTTGATCAGCGTGCCGAGCTTGAACGCGTCGAGCGTCACCTGATCGAACGAAACGTCGCTGTCAACAAATGGATGCTCCTCGCTGATCCACTGTGCTTCGCCGGTCGTATCGGTGACAGGTATCCGGAGCGTATGTTCCGTCTTGATCACGCGGCTGATGCGGCGCAGAACGTTTTTCTCACGCAGAGCATCGACAAGCTGCGTGTCGTAGGAATCCGGCACGAGATACCCGCCGGAGCCGTTGCTGTTCTCTTTGAGCGCATTCTGCGCCTTGCCGGTATGCACCATATTCCAGAACGCCGTATCCACGTCCGGCTTTTGCTCGGCTTTCTTGACGCCCATAATCGCATCCAGACGGTCTTTCAATTCGTTTACAGTTCTTCTCATAATGAAATCTCCTTTTTGTTATAGATTTTTTGACCGCAGCAACCGTTCCATCATGTCATCCTGTGGATTGCTGCCGCTGTACTCTTCCGTGCAGTTTTCCCGCACGATGGCGTAGATCATATCCCACAGACGGTTTGCCTGTTTCATGTAATCATGCGCCACCGTCACATACGGGGAAATGATCGCGCCGCCCTGCGCGTTCTTTGCGATGAAGCCGTAATTTGATATGGCCTGTTCGCATTGGATCAGCCGGGCGGCGGAAACCGCGTAGTGTTCAATTAACTCCTCGGAAACGTGCTGTGCGCACTTGCGCTCCTGCAGCCATTTCCAAACGGATGTGTAGATTTCTTTCGCCGGAAACGCTGAGCCGTTTTTCTGCTCGTCGGAGAGGTATTCCTTCGGCGGCGGCATATCGGCTCACTCAAGCTCTGGGATGTTTTTCAGGATCTTCAACGGACGCCTGCCGGGGTTGCCTTCGATGATCTTCTCAGACAGCGCCTTACGCGGACGGCCGCCCGAACCCGGCTTGGGACCGCGTTTGCCCATACTCTCATCACCTCACTGTAAAAATCTTATGAAACTAAAAAAACTTCAGAAAACTTATTCTGCAAAAAGTATTCCGAGCGTTTTCGGCATTAAACACGTCTCAAAGCCGTTGACAGACAACGTTTTTGCGCGTTTCCGTAGCCCTGAAAATTACTTTTTGCAAAACTTTCCACAGAAAATTACTTACGCGCATTTCTGCACGAAAGGCCACCCCGTCGTTTTATCTTTCTCACGCGGAAGATTAAGACCGCCCCATGGACTCATATTTCCTGATGTATCCACGGTTTCATTGTCTATTGATCAGATTTGCGATGCTCTGGCGCTTTGATCGATATTTCCGATTTTTGAATTGTTGACAAAACCGTGTTTTCTTCATGCGCCGCAGTGTTTTATGCGCATTCAAAAGCATAATCTTTATTGCTTTTCCCGGCTGCTTGTGATACCATATGAATAGAAAAAGCGAAGAAGTTTTCGCGGATTTGCAGGTGTATTATATGAAGGATTCTTTATGGCAGCTGGCCTTTTCTCCGAAGCTTTTAAATCGTGGGCGGCAGTATTATCGTTCCGGCTCTGTACTGGAGACTTTTTGGGATCCTGAACATGATTGCTTCCGGGCGCTGGTTATAGGATCAAACGTATACAACGTCAGCATTTGGAAAGATGTGCAAACGGGCGGCGTGCACCACATGGAATGCAGCTGTCCGTATGCGCAGGAACATACCCATTGCAAACACATGGCGGCTGTTTTGTTTGAATTGGACGCTGTCGGCGAGGAAAAAATACCGTATTTGGATGCGTCCGAAGAAACCGGCGCACAGCCGAACAGCACAGACGCAGAACTGACAGGCACGCCGCTAACCGTCCAAAAAGAGTGGCGCGATTTCTTTACGCCGACTGTCTTAAAAAAGGGCGAGGAAATCGTGCAGCGGAAGCAGCTTCACAACTTTTCCTGCGATGATATTTCGGCAAGAGCTGTGATCCTCACATCCGCGAAACAGTATGCCGTACATATTATGCACGCGCCGGACCGTTACAACGCGCAGTGGAATCCCAATTTTTTTCTTTGTGACTGCGGCTCCAAGCAGTCCAAAGTCGTATACCTTCAAAATAAGACAATCCGCTATCCTTCGTGCCCGCATCAGGCGGCGCTGCTGCTGTACTGGGAACAGCAGCGCGGCCCCTGGCAGTTTACGGAACCGCCGGAGGTCATGCAAAAGCGTTTGCAAAAAGAGCGCAAAGCACAGGAGGCGAAGAAGTGCAAGGAGCGAATCGAACGAGAAAAAGTGCATCGCCGTGAGCTGCTCAAGGAGGCAGAAAATAAACTCATTCCCGCCTTACAATTTTTCCCGGACAGTACGTCGAATGGGATTTACTTCGACGTAAAAAAAGCGGTTGCCCGCATGCAGACCAACCCCTATTACATAGAACGTGCGGCCGCTCTGCTGACGGACGGCGATATTCAAATGGAAGCTCCGTCACTTGACTATGGAACGGACGGGCAGCGGATTCTGTCTGCGCAGGCGCGAATCGGCGATGAAATTGACTGCCACACAGCGTCCGTACAGTTGGATCGTGAATGCATTGTGCACCACCATTGCTCCTGCAATACCCGCTATTATTTCTATGTCTCCAGTCCTACACTGTGTGACCATGAACTGGTTTTGCTGACTCAATTACAGGCGTATATTGCGCGGGAAAATCCGGGCGATGCAACTGACCGTGCAGCGGACAATTTCTTTCGTGAACTGGACGCGGCCGTTTCTGCCGCGGAGGATAAAGCTGTTTCGGAAACGCCGGCCGAGAAAACGCCTTGCGTTGTATTGACGCCGAGGATCACGGTCAGCGGCGGAGAGATCAAGTATTCCTTCCGCGTTGGACTGGCAGGCGGGAAACAATTTATTCTGAAGGGGTTTCGGGATTTTTTACAGGCTGTGGAGGAAGATCAATCTGTCGCGTTGAGTAAAGCGCTGACGCTGGATTTCTCCACAATAGATTTCACGCAGGACAGTCTGCCGTGGCTGTCGTTTATTCAGCGCAAGGTCGGTGAAACGGACGAGGTCAACGGCCGCCTCTCCGGACGGAGCTATTACACACCGTCCCTGTCCGTCAGAACGCAGGATACGCTGATCGGCGCGACACTGGATCGCTTCTACGATCTGGCGGAAGGGACAAGCTGTGAATATCAAAACAAAGACGCCGGCATCGACGGTACAGTTCGTGTCGGACATATGCCGCTGCGCATCGCGTTGTCTTCCGCGCGTATTGCGGACAACGGCGGCAATTTGTTAGGTGTAGCGGTGACCGGCAGAATGCCGATAATTTTGCGCGGCAGCGTCGGCAGCTACATTCTCAGTGAAGACGGCTTGAGCCGGATCACAAAAGAAGAAACACAGGTTCTGCGACCGTTTCGGTCGGCTGCGGACAAAGAAGGTAACATTCGCTTTCAGGTTGGCAGGGAAAGAATGGCGGAATTCTACTACCGTGTGATCCCGCGTCTGATAGAAAATGATTGTGTGGAGTTTGAGGATGCATGTGCCGAGGAAGTGCAGCCGCTGCTCCCGCCGGAGCCGGTTTTTACATTTCGGTTGGATATCGATGCGGATGAAAAACGCGTCACCTGCGAAGCGATCGTATCTTATGCGGACAATGTGCGCCGTTTACCCTGCAGGAATGAACCGAACGTATATCGCGACGCTGCGCAGGAAGAGCGTGTCCTGCTGACAATTCAAAAATATTTTTCCGCTTTCCAAAGTGAACGTCAACAATTTGTTGCAGCCTATACGCCGGATTCGCTGTATTCTATTTTGACCGCCGGCGTACAGGCGCTTTCCCGATTCGGTGAGGTGCAGGGCAGCGACGCGTTTCGCCGTTCCGCCGTGCGTCCGATGCCGCAGCTTCGCGTGGGCGTGTCCATCGAGAGCGGTTTGCTGGAGCTGAGTATTCTTTCCAAGGATATGTCGCCGCAGGAACTTCTGGACGTGCTGGAAAGCTATCGGCAAAAGAAGAAATACCACCGTCTGCGTTCCGGCGAATTTATCACGCTGACAGAGGATATCCAGCTCGCGTCTGTGGACGCCATGATGGCGGATCTGGACTTACGCGCGCAGGACGTGATCGGCGGCAAGGTCACGATTCCGGCCTACCGTGCACTGTACCTCGATTCTCTTTTGGAGAAGCACGACGCGCTCGCCAGCAGCCGTGACCGCACCTACCGTTCGCTGATCAAAAACTTTAAAACCATTCGTGACGCGGACTATGAAGTGCCGCCGGCGCAGGCGGATGTGCTGCGGCCGTATCAAGCATACGGATACAAGTGGATGCGCACGCTTGCTGCGGCGGGTTTCGGCGGCGTTTTAGCCGACGAGATGGGTTTGGGCAAAACCATACAGACCATTGCGTTTATTCAATCCCTGCGGGACACCGGCAATACAGAACCCTGCCTGATCGTCAGCCCCGCAGGACTGATCTACAATTGGCAAGAAGAATTCGCACGCTTCGCGCCGGCGTTGGATGTGCAGGTGATTGCGGGAACTGCCGGCATGCGGCAAAAGAAACTGCACGCGGCGGCAGACGCCGGAGCGGTCTGCGTTACCAGCTACGATATGCTGCGGCAGGATCTGGCAGCTTATGCGCAAATCGACTTTTCCGTCATGGTGATTGATGAGGCACAATACATCAAAAACCAAAAAGCCGCCATGACCAAAGCAGTAAAAGCAGTCCATGCCAAGCAGCGGTTTGCGCTGACCGGCACGCCGATCGAAAACCGACTGGCGGAGCTTTGGAGTATTTTTGACTTTATGATGCCGGGATTTCTGTACGGATATACAGAGTTTTCCAAGCGGTTTGAAACGCCGATCACAAAACAAAAAGATTCGGTTGCAACAGCGCGTTTACGGCAGATGGTCGCGCCGTTTATCCTGCGCCGCCTGAAAGCGGACGTACTCAAGGACTTGCCGCCAAAGCTTGAGGAAGTGCGGTATACGCGCTTTGAACCGCAGCAGCGAAAGGTCTACGACGGACAGGTTGTCCGTATGAAGCAGCTGCTTTCCAATGCTTCAAGCGAAGATAAAATCCAGATTTTTGCGGAGCTGATGCGTATCCGGCAGATTTGCTGCGATCCCTCTTTGCTGCTGGAGGATTATGACGGCGGCAGTGCGAAGCGTACCGCGTGTATAGAGTTGATTCAAAATGCAATCGGCGGCGGTCACCGGATGCTGGTCTTTTCACAGTTCACGTCCATGCTTGCGCTGCTTGAAGACGATTTACAAAAGGAAGGCATTCCATTCTACAAAATTACAGGCGCCACGCCCAAAGAACAGCGCGCAAAACTGGTACGGCAGTTCAACGACGGCGATACGCCTGTATTCCTGATCTCGCTGAAAGCGGGCGGAACGGGACTGAACCTGACCGGCGCGGATATGGTGATCCACTATGACCCGTGGTGGAATCTGGCTGCGCAGAACCAGGCCACAGACCGCGCCCACCGCATCGGACAGCAAAATCAGGTCACCGTTTACCGTCTGATTGTCAAAGATACCATTGAGGAAAGAATTCTCGCTCTGCAGGAGTCCAAACGAGATCTGGCGGACGCCGTCCTTTCCGGCGAACATACCGCCATAACTTCACTGAGTAACGAGGAACTCTTGGATTTGTTGGGATAAAAGCAAAGTCATTGTTTGCTGTTTCGATCTGCCCGGCGGCATATGAGATCCGGGAAGCTCTGAAAAAAGAATACGGATTTCATGCCTGCAAGCGATAAACGCTTTGCGCGAAAGGAACTGCTTGTGAAAATTTACCAGATGAAAGTCAGTGTCTAAAAATCAAACCCGCCGATTTGGTGGCGTGTTTGGATTCCTGCGGGGATCACTTTTTCTGCGCTCAGTGTGTTGCTGGACGAGATCACCGCATGTGCACAGTCGTCTGCATTTTGCTTTTCCATCCATCAGCAGCTCGATCTGTATGAAGCGACGGAAGAGAAGCCTCTGGCTCCCGGCGGATTTCATTATGACGCGCAGGAAGCCAGCAGCACATACATTGACGACTACTTTGACCGCACAAAACGTTTTTCGTATGTAGCTGATGGATTGCAGGCAAGCATTGAAGTAGAAAAAGTATTTGCAGACGGCGCAATTCCCGCACCCATGCTGGTAAAGACAACAGCGCAGACCGACGGAGCCGCAGTCAATGAAAGGTTAACCCCAATCTCTCATAGTTTTAAGTAATATCAATTTGAAGTTTATCTAACAACGTCTGCGTAGCCTTGGTGATTTCGCCGGTATACCAGACGTTGTTGATGTTTACAGAGCGAATGTATTTGAGATGGCAAAGGAAATCCGAG
>JAFSYM010000033.1 GCA_017450005.1 Clostridia bacterium | reverse complement strand
GAGCTGACGCAGTTCTTCAAGTGTGAGATAGAACACGTCCCGCTGCGTGTCGATCAGTCCCTGCGCAGCGTACAGATCGCCCAGCCGCAGCATCGCCTCGCGCACCAGACCGAAGATCCGGCTGCGGTTCAGACGGGACTTTTCCCGATGCAGGATGCCCGTCGTGGCGCGCCGGCGCAGGAACGCCGTCAGCGGATCGGTCCGCGTCTGCGGCGCGTCGGTCAGCAGATTGTCCGCCATTTCCCGCAGCTTCACGGGATCGGATGTGTATTCTTCGATTTTTCGGTCGAGCAGCTCCGGCGCGGTGCGGAACGTCTCGCTTTCGAGCTTGAGCTCTTCGAGGCTGCGGTCGCCGAAGTCGCGGATATACGCTTCTTTCCGCGCGGCATAGGCGTCGGCGGAGAGCGACGGTTTATCCAGCGCGAGACGGATCATCTCCCGGATGGGCTTGAGGCTTTCCATGTTGGAGATGCCGGAAATGACAGCGTTTGCCGTCGCCTCGTCGCCGCATTTTTTACGCATGTGCGCTTTCAGCAGTCCCGTGAACAGGAAGGCGTACGTGTCGTTGAGCAGCGTCAGCCCCCAGTCGGACAGGATGCGCGTCTCGATCAGGTCGTACAGCCCGAAGATCTCTTTTGCGCTCATCTCGCCGCGCATCGCCTGCGTCACATAGGCGTTGATTTCGCGGAACGTCTCATGCAGTTTCTCCATGCTTTGCGCAATCCGCAGAAGCTCGCGGATTGTGTTCACCGCGACGCCCATGCGCAAGCGCGGCGAAATGCGCACGGACGGCTTGAACGCATCTTTGTACTGCACGCCGACCATCTCCTGCCAGATGGGCAGAAAGCGCTTGTGGAACGGCAGACAGCAGATGATTTCGTACCAGTTGCTGATTTTGTAGTACATCCTGCCGTTTGCGCTGCCGACGGTATCGCCGAACACGGGACGCAGCGACTCGAGCGCGTCGCGCTGCCGGATCAGCCGCTTTCCCGCGCTCTCGAACACGCCGGCATAGACGCTGCGCACGAACGAGACCGTCAGCGGCAGGCTCAGTCCCGGATAGCTTTCGACGATGTTGCTGTTGTCCAGAATCAGCGGATGCGCGTCGGAAAGCGTCGTGATGGGTCGCGCCTGCAGAATACGGACGCTGCCGGCCTCTATGGCGAATTCAATATCCATGAGCGGACCGAACAGACCGCAGATCTTTTCCGACAGCGCAATGAGCGTCTCTACGGTCTGCCGATCCAGCAGCTCCTCCTGACCGTCAAAGTAATAGACGCGGTCGGACGTGTTGTAATAGTAGGACGTGACGTCGATCCGGTCGGACACGACGTTTTCTCCCAGCCCCCGTCCGACGATGATTACGCTTTCGTTCAGGATGCCCTGCGGATTGGCCGTGAACAGCACGCCGGAAAAATCGGCACGCACCATCTGCTGTATAAGAACGTGCATTTGCAGATCGTGCACGCGCATCCCGCCGCGCCGCAGATAGTCCAGCACGTTTTCGGAAAACAGCGAGCAGACACAGTCCGCGATCCGGTCGGGGACTTCGGATGCGGGTACGTTGAGATAGGTGTCGAACTGTCCCGCGAAGCTGTGGTCGGCGGAGTCCTCCAGCGCGCAGGAGGAGCGCACGGCGTACAGGCCGTCGTCCGCCAGCGCCGGCAGGCGCGGATGCAGCAGCGCGCGTACCGTCTGCCGCAAACGCAGGCTCTGTGCCGCGATCGGCAGGTTTTGTACCTCGTCCATGGCGGCGTGCAGCGGCGCCGTATCCGGTACCAGCGCATCAAACGGAACGGCGATAAAATCGGGGACGGGCAGACCGGCCTGCTTCATGGTTTGCAGATTGTTGATTTTGCTTCCGAGATTCATAGTACGAGCTCCTTTGCTTTTGATGCTCCTATTGTAGCAAATGAATTCTTAAGATAAAATGCTGCAACCGCTTAAGATTTGCTTAAGGCTGTACGCACGATCGCGGTATGCGATGATTTGCTTTTGGTACAAATCGACAAAAAACGGCCTGAAATTCCGGAAGATTTTTCAACCAAAAAAGCGGCTTAACCCTTGCAAACGGGACAGGTTATGCGTTACAATAAAAACAACCGATATCCGACAAGTGAACAGCATGAATGGGGGTATTTTCTATGTCCGATCTGACCGAGTCGCTCACCAGTATACCTGTAGGCCCGTTGGGAATCATTGCGCTGCCCGGCTGTGCCGAGCTTGCGCGCAAGATTGACGCGTATCTCACGTCCTGGCGCACCAAGCGCGACTCCGAGAGTATGCGCACCACGGCTTACAAGGATTACTTCCGCGACTCCTACCTCATCAAAGTGGACTTCCCGCGTTTCGGCACGGGCGAGGGCAAGGCGCTGATTCTGGATTCCGTACGCGGTCTGGATCTGTTTATCGTGTGCGATATGTTCAACTACGGCGTGACGTACAATATGTACGGCATGACGGTACCGATGAGTCCGGACGACCACTATGCCAACCTCAAGCGCGTCATCAGCGCAACGGGCGGCAAGGCCAAACGCATCACCGTTATTATGCCCATGCTCTATGAGGGACGGCAGCACCGCCGTTCCCGCCGCGAGTCGCTCGACTGCGCCGATGCGCTGCTGGAACTGTGCGAGCACATGGGCGTGGACAACATCATCACCTTCGATGCGCATGACCCCCGCGTGCAGAACGCAATCCCGCTGCACGGCTTTGAAAACGTCTCGCCGACCTACCAGATGATCAAGGCCATGCTGCGATCCGTCTCCGATCTGAAGATCGACAAAGAGCACATGATGGTCATTTCCCCCGACGAGGGCGGCATGAGCCGCTGCATCTACTATTCCACCGTGCTGGGTCTGGATCTGGGCATGTTCTACAAGCGGCGCGACTACAGCACCGTTGTCAACGGCCGAAACCCGATCGTGGCGCACCAGTTCCTCGGCGACAACATCGAGGGCAAGGACGTTATCATCGTCGACGACATGATTTCCTCCGGCGATTCCATGATCGAAGTGGCGCGCAAGCTCAAGGATCTGCATGCTCGCCGCATCCTGATCTTCGCGTCCTTCGGCCTGTTCTGCAACGGCCTGGATGTATTCGACACCGCATACGAGACGCGCATGATCGACCGCGTATTCACGACCAACCTCATCTACCGCACGCCTGCGCTGCTTGAGCGCGAGTGGTACACCGAGGTCGATATGTCCAAATACATCTCCCTGCTTATCGAGACGCTCAACCACGACGAGTCCATCAGCGGCCTGCTCGATCCGGCGGATCGTATCGCCAGAGCGATGCGGATGGCGGACGTAGTGCGCGAGGTCATCAACGGCCTGCAGCAGATGCGCGCGGACGCCGGCTATGCCGACGATCAGCGGATCGTCATTTCTCTGCAGACCAAGGACGAGTTCCTGACGGACGCGGTAAGAGAGCACCGCAAGCATATCCCCGCCGAGCTGCTGGCGACGGAGCTTGTCATTGACGAGCCGATCGAAGCCGAGCTGTCCAGAGAGCTGGAAATCGGCGGCGCCAAGATCATTGCGTCGGTGCGCAAGGCAAACTGAGACTTTTCGGGTAAAGATACATACGAAGTCCGGAGCGTTTCCGGGCTTCGTTTTTTTCCTTGCAGACTGTCCGAAAACACCATACACGCATCTTTTTGCGATCTTCACGGATTTTTGTGGGATAACGTTTTTGCCTTGATTCTGATTGTGTGCGCCTTTATGGCGCACGGCAAAAATCGTTTTACTGAAAACTCAAAACGCTATTGTTGTCATGAACATTGACCGAAATAGGCCAAGTAAAGGCTCCCTTGT
>JAFSYM010000032.1 GCA_017450005.1 Clostridia bacterium | reverse complement strand
GGCTACGCATTTTAGTGCGCAGAAGACGACTACGCATTTTAGTGCGCAGAAGACGACTACGCATTTTAGTGCGCAGAAGACGACTACGCATTTTAGTGCGCAGAAGACGACTACGCATTTTAGTGCGCAGAAGACGGCTACGCATTTTAGTGCGCAGAAGACGGCTACGCATTTTAGTGCGTACCATACGCGCGGCACTACAGTATTATTCTCTTCCGGCACGCATTTTTTGGTTCATCACGGAATTTTGTGGGATGGTAAGAAGCAAGTAAAGGTGGTGTCATCGCGAGGGAGGCAAACGCCGACCGCGGCGATCTGTTCCCCCGGCAGAGCGTAAAAACAAAAGCAAGGAGTACGGATTGCCGCGTGCCATGAAGGCGCTCGCAATGACAATCAGGGAAAGCTTCATCTTATCCCACAAAAATCCGTGAACAGCGCATTTTTTGCGTGCGTACAAGGAGCTGTTTTGCCGTACTCGCTATATTTGATGCACGCACTGTCCGCGGATGCGCACTTTAGTGCGTGCAAACGGCGACTTCGTTCGCTTCTCTTGCTTTGCGAGTTATATTGTGCTACACTATCAACAGAGGAGGGGAGCATTATGCGTTTTTTGGCAGTAACCGATTTGCATTATACCAATTTACACGACGGCGCGGACAACCGGCAGCACGATCTTTCACTTGAGAAACTGCGGCAGGCGGTGGCGTCCGGTGCGCCCGGATGCGACTGCATTGTCAATCTCGGCGATACGGCGGAGGGGTTTGACGGCTTGCGGCCGCAGGCGGAGCTGCTGGACGAGGTCTGCGATGTACTGCGCGGGAGCGGACTGCCGCACTATTCCATCATCGGCAACCACGATACGCACATGGAGAAGACGTCGTTCTATCCGCATCTGGATATGTCCGACCGGTACTACGCGTTTGACTGCAGCGGGTACCGTTGTCTTGTGCTGGATGCGTGCCTGAATAACGACGAGGATCCGCTGCCGCAGCAGGAAATCGCATGGGATAACTGCCGCATTGACCCCGGTCAGATTGCGTGGCTTCAGCGGGAATTGGATGCAGCGGACGGAAAAGTGCTGATCTTTACGCACGTGCCGTTTATGCTGGAAGAGTATGCGACGGAAAACCCGCACCTGATACGCAACCGCGATGAAATCACGCGGATTTTTGAGCGCAGCGGCAAGGTGCAGGCAGTCTTTTCCGGACACTATCATGACGGCTGTTTCGGCGTGCACAACGGCATTCCGTACATCACATTCTCCGCCATGGTCATCGGTGAAGAGAACGCCTATGCCGTTGTCGACGTGACCGATGCGGGTGTGCGTGTGACCGGTTTCGGCCGACAAAAGTCTGCACAATGGAAAATATCGGATTCCGTGATGGGTGTACAGCAAACAAACTGACTTGCAGAACCGGTTGTGCCTGAGCTGTCGTCTTGACAGTATTATGCGTATTGTGATAAAATGATACTGCATAAAATCTGATGTTGCTGTGTGTCGTATTCTCAGCGTCGGGCTGTTTTTTATCTGCGGCACAGAGGGAAAGAATTGAAGAAACGGAGAGACTTCCATGCGAAAACATCTGCTGCGGAAAATGTATAACAAAGCGCTGACCACAGCCTTCTATTACAGATACAAAATCAAGCACCCGGAACTGCGCACTATACTGAATAATAAGAAGTTTGAGAACTGCCATGCCGGAGAACGCTGTTTTATTCTCGGCAACGGTCCTTCTCTCAAAATGGAAGATCTTTCGCTGCTGCGGGATGAGATTGTGTTTACAGTCAATCAGGCTACGCGAATCCCGCAGTTTCGTGAACTGAAATCCAACTATCATTTTTGGGCAGATCAGAATTTCTTTAAAATTGACGAAAACAAACCTGAGGATATGGAACTGCTGCAGACAATGTGCGCGGTTGCGGACGGTAATCCGGAGTTGGAGTGCTTCTTCCCGATCGTCCAGTACGACTTTGTAAAAAAGTTTCATTTGGATGAAAAGATGCATGTGAATTATTTCTATACGGGCGACATCATGCGCGACGACTTCCGCGGCAGAATCGACTTTACCAAACCGGTTTTCGGGTTCGGTACCGTAGTGCAGTGGTGCATCACATTGGCCGTTTACATGGGCTTTTCGGAGATCTATCTGCTCGGTTGCGATAACACGCACATCATCACTACGATCAAATCCGTTCTGCATCGCAACGACGATGCGGATTATGCTTATGCCGTGTCGGAAAACGAGAAAAAGCGCATGGAAAAAATGCTGGCAGCCAGCAGTCTGGAGGCCTATCTCGGTTCCTATCTGCGCACGCTGCAGGAATACAGGCGGTTGTACCGCTACTGTACGGATAAGAATATCACGCTGGTCAACTGTTCTGCCGAAACCGTGCTCGATTCCATCCCGCGCAAGAGGCTGACCGATGTGCTTTTGCCCGAATGATCCGTTTCACAGCTATGGAGGTCTGACTATGAAAACAGTTGCAGTCGTTCCGATGAAGTTAAACAACCGCCGTCTGCCGCAAAAGAATACAAAACCTTTCAAAAACGGCAAACCGCTGTGTTGGTATATTCTTTCAACGCTGCTGTCTATTCCGCAAATCGATGAAGTATTCGTGTATTGCAGCAATCCCGACATTCAGGATTATCTGCCGCAAGGCGTTCAATACTTAAAACGATCCGCATCATTGGATCAGGACACCACCGCGATGAATGAAGTTCTGCAGGCATTCTCGCGGGATGTGGATGCGGATGTTTATGTGATGACGCACACGACAGCGCCGTTTGTTCGGGCGGAATCCATTCTCAAAGGACTGCACGCTGTGACACAAGGCGAATATGATTCTTCCTTTGCTGCGAAGAAGCTGCAGGATTTTCTGTGGAAAGACGGCAAGCCGTTCAATTACGCGCTGGATCATATTCCGCGCACGCAGGATCTGCCTGCGCTCATGGAAGAGACGAGCGGATTCTATATTTATAAGAAACAGGTCATTACTGATTTGAACAGACGGATCGGAAACACACCGTTTATCGTTGAAGTCGGAGAGATTGAGAGTATAGATATTGATGAGCCGGAAGATTTTATCATTGCAGATGCAGTCTTCAACTATTTGAATCCGTAAAAGAGGCGTTGCTTATGGCAAATATAAAAGTCCTGGACTGTACGTTGCGTGACGGCGGGTACTGTAACGAATGGCGCTTCGGTGCGGACAATATCCGCACCATCATTGAAGGCCTGACGGAATCCGGCGTCGAACTGATCGAATGCGGTTTTCTGACAAACCGCGTATCGTATGATCCGGACGTTTCCAGATTCACCTGTGTCGATCAGATCAAACCGTTTCTGAGCGTCAGCCGCTCAAACCGACAGTATGTCTGCATGGTAAACTATGGCGAATACGATCCGGAAGATCTGCCGGAGTGTGACGGAACGTCGTTCGACGGGATACGTGTCGCTTTTCACAAAAAAGACGCGGCGCCTGCTCTTGAGCTTTGCAGAAAGATTCAAGAAAAAGGGTACAAGGTATACGTGCAGGCCATGGTCAGTCTGAGCTATTCCGACGAGGAATACCTCGACCTGATTCGCTGCGTCAACCGTCTTCAGCCGACCGGTTTTTACATCGTGGACAGCTTCGGCGTCATGAAGAGAAACGACCTGACGCGCCTTTTCTTTTTGGTTGAGCACAATCTTGATCGCTCGATCGCAATCGGTTTCCATTCGCACAACAATATGCAGCTGTCTTTCTCAAACGCGCAAGCACTGGTAGATATGCATACGCAGCATGAACTCATACTGGATGCAAGCATTTTCGGGATGGGCAGAGGCGCAGGTAATCTGAATACCGAACTGTTTGTCGAATATCTGAATGACAATATCGACGCAAACTATTCGCTCAAACCGCTCCTGTCTGTGATCGACGAAATACTTGTCGGGTTTTACCGGCAGAATTACTGGGGCTATTCTCTGCCGAATTATTTGTCCGCCAAGCACAATGTGCATCCGAACTATGCAAAATATCTGGATGGAAAGAAAACGCTGACTGTTGAAGCAATGGACGAGTTGTTTTCTCTGATAGACGAAAACAAGCGCGTCATCTTTGATAAGGCATACATCGAATGGCTTTATACGCAGTACATGTCCAAAAATGAGGTGCAGCCCGCGCATCTCTCCGAACTGAAAAAACAAATCGCGGGCAACAGCGTTCTGCTGATTGCACCCGGCCCCAGCTCGATCGAGGAACGGGATAGGATTGTTCGCTTTGCAAATCAAATGCAGGTTATCACGATCAGTATCAATTTTGACTATACGCAGCTACCCATAGACTATATTTTTGTCAGCAATCTCAGGCGCTTCCGCGAACTGCACGCAGACAAGCACGGCAAGTGCATCGTCACTTCCAATATTCCCGCTGTGGATGTATATCTGCAAACGAAATATGCAGACCTGCTCAATGATGAAGAAGCTGTTCGGGACAATGCAGGCATGATGCTGATCCGGTTTCTGATTCTTCTGGGCGCCAAAAAGCTGTACATTGCCGGTATGGATGGCTATTCGGTTGATCCCATGCAGAATTATGCGGATCAAAAGATGGCGTTCTACACCCAACGGGCGATCATGGAATCCATGAACGACGGGATGAATGCGATGCTGCGCAGGTTCTCGGAGCAGATCGAAATCGAATCTGTCACACAGCCGAGATTCCTGACCGTCTGACGAAAAACCGTATTCATTTGCTCGAGCGGCTGCCGACGTGGCGCCGCTCGTGTTTTTTGAATCGTCTTTCACGGAAGGAACGATTTGGCCACTGCAGAATGGCCATATTCTCCGGATTGAACATTGACTTTTTTGTGGATTTAGTCTATAATTACTGTAAATTGTACGGGGAGTGTGACACATGGCCAAGACCAAGGAGAAAACCTCTGCCGCAGACATGATGAAGAATTACATTCCGAAGAACGAGTTCAATACCTTCATCATCGCTGCGCTCGGACAGAGTCTTGTGTATAGCTGCATGTCCAGCTATATCACCGATTACTACATGAGTGTTTTACGTCTGTCGCCGATTTTCGTGCTGCTGCTGATGCTGCTCGCGCGTGTGTGGGACGCGATCAACGATCCGCTGATGGGCATGATCGTCGACCGCCACACGACCAAATGGGGCAGAATGCGTCCCTACGCGGCGTTCACGGCGATCCCGATCGCCATCTTTACGGTGCTGATGTTCTGGAATCCCGGCGTGAGCGGTACGGCTATGTACGTCTACGCGGCATGCGTATATGTGCTCTGGGGCATGATCTACACGTCCAGTGACGTGCCGTTCTGGTCGAGTGCAAACGTCCTTACGCCGAACCCGGATGAGCGCGGCAAGCTGATCTCGCTCGGCCGTACGCTCGGCGGCGTCGGTACGGGTATCGCCACAGTGCTGCCGCTGGGTATCGGTATGGTGCTGGCCAAAAACGGCGGCATGAGCGCGACGGAGCTTGAGCAGAAAAAGTTCCTTCTGACGGCGTTGATTGCCTCCGTGATCGGTATGACGCTGTTCTCGCTCTCGTCCTTCAAGGTCAAGGAGCGCATCACGCTGCCGAACACAGCAAAGAAAGAAAAGGGTGGCCACTCCACGCTGTACCGCATTTTCCACTGCAAACCGCTGATGCTCGTCGTCATCATGGGCGTGCTCAGTTTCGGCCGCTATATGCTGCAGGCTGCGGCGGTGCACGTTGCGCGCTACGGTTTCTACATGGGGCCGGATCCCGCGGGATTGTCGCCGGACGAGTTGAATCTCGCGGTGCAGGCCAGTATTTCCAAGGTCGCCATGCTCATCCAGGTGAGCGTTGCGGTCGGTATGTTCGGCTCGATGCTGGTGCTGCCGTTCCTGTATAAAAAGTTCAATTACAAGCAGCTTGTGATCTATACCTGCATCGCCGGCTTCGTTGCGGACGTGCTCACGTGTGTGATCGGCTGGTCGACCAAGAATTTGTATCTGTGCATCCCGCTGATGATCGTGGCGAGCATCCCGCTGGGCGTTATCAACGTTGTGTCATACGCCATGGTGTGCGACAGTCTGGACTATATGGAGTGGGAGACGGGCTACCGCGACAACGCGCTCGGCTCCGCCTGCCAGTCCTTTGTCAACAAGCTCGGCAACGCGCTGACAACGGTCATGATTATCCTCATGTACATGGCGGTACATCTGGACATCAACGAGCTGTATTCCAGCGCCGACGGACTGCCGATCACGGCGCTGCAGCTGACGAGCGGACAGAACTTCGCCATGTTCTCGCTTGTGACCATCGTGCCGGGCGTGAGCCTGCTGCTGTGCGCGATTCCGATTTTCTTCTACGACCTTGTCGGCGAAAAGAAGGATCGCATCACGCGCGAGCTTGCCGAACAGCGTGCAGCCAAGGGCATGGTCATTGCGGAATAAAATCATAAAATGGACTGCCGCACAGAACAGGTGCGGCAGTCTTTGACGTATCAAAAAGGAGAGCGGAGTAATGGTAAAAAAGATTTGTCTGCTGTCGGCTGTTTTGCTGACGCTGTTGTGTTTCGCGTCCTGCGGCAGCGGGGGAGTGCCGACGGCCAAGGGAGACCTTGCCGCAGTCGTCGGTATGTACCAGGGCGGACGCTGCGCCGTGACGATCGAGCGCAAGTCTGGCAATACGGTGTCGGTTTACGCGATGTGGGGCGAGAGCGCATTGAACGCGACGGAGTGGAAACTGACGGGGACGTATGATCTGCAGACGAATTGTCTGACATACAGCGACTGCACATGCAAGCACGTGACCTATGACGAGCACGGCTCTGTGGCAGAGGAAAAGGTCGAGTACGAAAACGGCACGGGTACTATGCGGTTTGCCGAAGACGGATCGTTTACATGGCAGAGCGAGCCGGATGCAGCGCAGTTTGACGCAGTGACTTTTGTAAAACTGGAACAAGCGCAGTGAGTCACTAAACCGCCAACGATAAAACGAGAATAAGGGACTGATTTCCAAATGATTCGGTAATCAGTCCCTTAGTGTTTGAAAAGAGGTTCATCACGGAATTTTGTGGGATAGGATTGCATCCTTTGCACAAGCGCCATATCTTAGCCTCCCCTGTGTAAGGGGAGGTGGGCGCCGAAAGGCGCTCGGAGGGGTTGTCACATCAGACGCTATCTAAAAAGCAAAAACAATCCCTCAGTCATGCTATCGCATGACAGCTCCCTTTACACAAGGGAGCCTTTACTTGGCCTATTTCGGTCAATGTTCATGACAACAATAGCGTTTTGAGTTTTCAGTAAAACGATTTTTGCCGTGCGCCATAAAGGCGC
>JAFSYM010000031.1 GCA_017450005.1 Clostridia bacterium | reverse complement strand
AGCGAAGCGACGCGGCGATCCGTAACCCCGGCAGTGCATAAATGAACAAGAAGGAGAACGGATTGCCGCGCGCCATAAAGGCGCTCGCAATGACAAACAAGGGGACGTTTTCTTATCCCACAAAAATCCGTGAAGATCGAAAAGATTACCCCCGCACGAATAACCCCCGCATGGCCGAGACCATGCGGGGGTTGCCCTTATGTGTTGGTTTTACGATCTGTCTGATCAGCCGATTCTTTCGCGCGTCACCTGGTCGATGGTCGCCATCTTGGTGGCCATCATGCGAAGCAGCGTCACGTCGGAAGTCGTGAGGTCATCGTCGGCATAGACGTCTGCCGCATACGTGTACGGATTGTTGAATCTGCTTTCTTTCAGACGCGCGTTCATCATACGAAGCTCCGTCACGTCTGTGTTGTTGATCATGCCGTCGCCGTTCAGATCGCCGTAGATAATCAGCTCGAAGGTCTCCAGGACTTCGTCCGTATAGTTGCTCACCAGGTTCACAACCACGCCGGTACCGATCACTTCGCTCTCGACTTCCAGACGGCCGTTGCCGATGACGTTCAGGTACTGCTCAACGAGCTCGGCCTTCGTCATCTGCGGCTTCAGGCCATAGATGTAGCGGCGGTCTCTGTCGATGACCGTCGTGGAACCTTCACCCGGAACAAGTTCGATCACTTCGTCATAGACGGAGCCCCAGAACGCGTAGACGGTCATATCGCCGTATACGCAGTCATCCACGCTCACAGGCGTCAGCGTCTCGGGATCGCTGCTCCAGCCCTTGAAGACGTAATTCTCTCTCGACGGGGTGGACGGCGGGAAGCTGCCGATACGCGTGCCGTACTCATGGCCTCTGTCGACCGTGTAAACCGTGTCCGTACCGTCGTTGACCATGTAGGTCACGGAGTAGGTCTTCGGCGTGAGCGCTTCTCTGGCGTTGCGGACAAGGTTGACGTAGCTCGTTGCCGTATTCTGGCCGCTGACCGCATCCTGCGAGAAGATGTCGTAGTTCCAGTTGATGCCGTCGAGCACGCGGTTGAGCGCCGCAACGGATGCATCCGTGTACATCACGCTCAGGAACGCCGTATCCAGCTGCGCGGAGACGCTGCCGGCATTGGTTCTTGCCCAGTCAATCCAGGTGCTGTATGTGGCGCGGATCACGTTCGGCGCCGGGTAGCTGAAGCCCTGTGTGCCGGTCGGAACAAGCAGAATCTGGTAGAACACATCCGTGTAGTCTGCGTCGTTCGCCTGCAGCGCGTCGATGTAGCCCTTCAGCGTGTCGTACACTTCGCCGCCGGCCTCGATCAGGCTCTGGTCGACGATCTTGTACGTTCTGTCGATCGCGTCATAGTATGTCTTCAGGTTCGACACGCCTTCGCTGCGGTAATAGCTCTCCAGACGGCTGTATTCAACGCCGTTGCGGCCGGGCAGATACTGCGTAATCAGCGCGTCGAGATTCGTGTAGTCAGCGCCTTTGAGCTCGAGGTAGGTATGATACGCCTGCGCCATGCGGCCGACATAGTCCTCCATGAAGGACTGTGCGGGCGCCTTGAGCGCTGCTTTGGACACTTCCAGGACGATACCCTCTGTGTCCGAACCGCCGTAGATCGCCGTGCGCAGCGATTCAACGCCTTGCGCCATGTACTGGTTCTCGCTGTCTTCCGTCTCCAGAATGCTGTCGATGATCGCAAGCAGGCTGTTGTAGCTGTGCATGCCGTCTTCTTCGCAAGGCGGATACGTCATGCCGCTGACTTCGTCATAGTAGCCGGTGTCGCTGAAGCCGCATGCATAGCGTTCATCCAGATCCACGTCCTTGAGGCTGATCGCATCGAACGCCTGCTGCACCGAAGCGGTCAGCGCGTCGACCTTAGCCTGCTGTGCCTGCGGAAGGTTGCGGTTGGAATCCTTGTTCGCCTCTGCGATTGCAGCTTCGAGATCGGCGGTGTCGAAGTTATCCCATTCGTAAATGCCTTCGCTGCCGAGCAGCGTTGCCATGCTACCGCCTGCCGCATAAGCCGGATCGTTGTTATTCGCGGGCAGAGCGCCTTCCGTGCGGAACGTTTCGATCGTGTCGACCAACTGATCGAGCGCGTAGTAGTTCGCGCTCCAGACCGCATACAGCGTCACGTTGGCGGCGGGCGCCGTGAACTGCGCGCCTGCGGCATAGCTGATGCTGTCTGCCGTGACCCAGCCCATGAAGCTGCGCTTTTCAGCCGTCTCGTCGGAGAAGATGACCATATCTTCTGCCGCGGGCACTGTGATTTGCTGGTTGTAGATCACATCTACCGGTGCCGGAACCGCGTCAGGCGTGGTCGTGCCGTTGCCGTCGAAAGTGACCGTGTAGTGGATGTTCTCCCAGATCGCGAACAGCGGGACTCTGCCGTTTTCGGCCGAGGTCAGGTTCGTGATCGTATTGTTTGTTTCGTCAAAGACGGCTTCGCCGTTTGCGCTCAGCGCCCAGCCGACGAAGCGCGCGCCTGTCTTGGTGAACGCGTTGGCGGGCAGTGTGTAGCTCTCGTTGTACACGCATTCGAGCGTATCCATGCTGCCGTCCGTCGCACCGTTGCCGCGGAACTCAACATAATACGTGTTCGCGGTCCAGACTGCATACAGATCGACGTCGTTCGCACCGGCGGTGAATGCGTATTCGTCACCGATGGTCGCCGCGCCGCTCTCTGTTCTCGACCAGCCGGCAAAGTGGTAGCCGACCTTGGTGAACGTGCACTTGGGAAGCTGGCTTTCCACGCCGTAATTGACGGTCATCGGAGCCATATCATCGCCGCCGTCGCCGCCGTTGCGATAGAACGTCACCGTGATGGCATTCGCACGCCACGTCGCGGTCAGCGTCTGGTTGACCGCAGGCATGGTCTGCGGCAGAGCCGGGTTCCAGCCGGTGAAGGTGTAGCCTTCTTTGGTCGGATCTGCCGGCGCATTCACGACTGCGCCGAAGGGCAGCGTGATCGGATCAACGGGCGTGCCGCCGGCGGCATCGAACGTGATCGTGTAGGAGTTGACGCTCCAGAATGCATAGAGTGTAACAGTCGCGCCGTCTTCAGCGGTCAGGTTGCTGACCTTCTGATTCTTGCGGTATTCATATTCGGTTGCATCGGCCGAACCTGCCCAGCCCAGGAACGTATAGCCCTCTCTGGTAAAGCTGCTGTCGGGCAGAGTGACTTCGACACCGTAAGCAACGTTTTCAATGGGCTGCATCGAGCCCGTACCGCCGTTGCCGCTGAAGGCCACGTTGTAGGTGATGGCCGTCCAGTTGGCTGCATAGTCCTTCTTGCCGGTGCTGCCCTTGGCAATGACAACGCTCGTCTGCGGCGTCGTGCCGTTGGAGCCGGTCCAGCCTGCGAAGATGTAGCCGGTTCTGGTCGGGTTGTTCAGCGTAATGTCGTCGTCTTCGATCGTGTAGGTCTCCGGATTGGCATCCGCAAGCGTGCCGCCTGCCAGATCGCAGGTGATCGCGTAGGATTCTGCCGTCCAGTTGGCCGTATAGCTCTTGTCGCCGGTGCTGCCCTTGGCAATGACAACGCTCGTCTGCGCCGTCGTGCCGTTCGAGCCGGTCCAGCCCGCGAAGGTGTAGCCGGTCTTGGTCGGGTTATTCAGCGTGATGGATTCGGTCTCCACCGTGTAGCTGTCGGGATTTGCCGCAGCCAGCGTGCCGCCTGCTGTGTCGCAGGTGATCGTGTAGGTGTCCGCAGTCCAGTTGGCCGTATAGCTCTTGTCTCCGGTGCTGCCCTTGGCAATCACAACGCTCGTCTGCGCCGTCGTACCGTTTGAGCCGGTCCAGCCCGCAAAGGTGTAGCCGGTCTTGGTCGGGTTGTTCAGCGTAATGTCGTTGTCTTCGACCGTGTAGCTGGTGGGATTGGCCGCAGCCAGCGTACCGCCTGCCGTGTCGCAGGTGATCGTGTATGTCTTGACGTTCCACTTTGCATAGAGGATGTCGTCCTCGTCCGTCGTGAGGGTGTAATAGCCCTCGTCCGCGTAGGAGACAGCCGTCGCGTCGCTCGCTTCCAGCCAGCCGGCGAAAACATAGCCGGCCTTTTCAAAGGCGTTCTTGGAAAGCTGTACGCGCTCGCCGTACATGACGGTCTGGTCTGCCATCGTGCCGGTACCGCCGTTGGCGTCGAAGCGGATCTGGTGGCTGTTGACCTTGTAGTAGAGCTTGAGCGTGAGCATCAGGCCCTCTTCGTTATCGAGCACTCTGCCCTGCAGCACGTTGTCGGTATTGGTCGCGTCGAACGTGTAGCCGGGGTAGACTCTCTGATCCGCGCTCACCTCGGCGTCGACGAGAGCGCGCGTGCTGTTGGAGTATGTCGCCGCGGCAGGATAGGTGCCGTCGGGATTCTGGAGATAGTACTCGGTTGTGTAGTTGGTGTACAGATCGGGGTTCGTCTGGTTCCAGAAGGCGTAGACGGTCGTATCGTCGTTCGTCGTCAGAACCGTGCTGCCGTCGACTCTCGTGCCGCCGCCCTGCGGAAGGGTGCGCCATTCGACGAACTGGAAGCGGCTTCTGGCATAGGTGCCGGTCGGCAGGACGTAGTTCTGGCCGTAGATGACCTCGGTCGTGATATCGTCCTTGCTGCCGTTGAGCATACCGCCCTCGAGTTTCCACGTCACGGTGGTGTGGCGTGCCCAGATCGCAAAGAGCGTGATGGTCGGGTTCGCGGCCGTCCAGTCCACGGTGCACTGCGAGAGGACATCGTCATTCAGGACGATGGGAGCCTTGTTGGCATAGGCGAGCGTCATCGCGTCCGCCTGTGCTTTAGTATAAGCCCAGCCGTAGAATTCGTAATCCGAATCGCCGATATGTTTGGTGCCGAGTTTGTACTCTCTGAGTGTTGTGCCGTCCGGATTGCCCATGGTGATATTCGTTGCCAACATGGTGCCGGAAGCGCCGTTGAGATCGTACGCAATCTTGAACGCTCTGCCTTCCCAGCGCGCGAACAGCGTGACCGTCACGCCGTTGCGGTCGGTCATGTTTGTCGTCACGGTGTCGCCGTCGCCGTAGGCAAACGCGCCGTTCCTGGTCGTCGCCCAGCCGACGAAATTGTAGCCGGGACGCGTAAAGCCGACGGTCGGCAGACGGAACGGAACGTTACAGGTAGCAAGGATACTGTTCATCGTACCCGAGCCGCCGTTTGCGTCGAACGCTACCGTGTACTCCGCGTTCTCCCACTGCGCGTACATATAGTGGATCTTGTCGGTCTTTGTGACCTGTGTGGTATCGGTGATCGCGTTGCCGCCGGTCTCGGCGTCGAACCAGCCGTCGCCGACGATGCGGTAGGCGGATTTGAAGAACTCGCCCTTCGGGATCGTATAGTTCCCCAGGTACGTCACGGTCGTGTCGGCGACCGTGCTGTTGCCGTTGAGCGTACCGCCGGTCAGGTTCCATTTCACCGTGAACGTGGAAGGCGTCCAACGGGGATACAGGTTGATGATGCCGCCGTCTGTGGTCGGCTTCGTCTCGTTGAGCGTGTCGCCGCCCGAATAGTTGATGCCGGTGCCGTCCGCCTTGGTGTTCCAGCAGATGAAGTCGTAGCCCTCGCGGATCGGGATGATGTCGGAAACAATCGCGTTGGCGTCCTTGTACAGGAGCGTCTGACGATTGGGCATGTTGTCGACCTGCGCGCCGCTCGGTGCGGGCAGATAGTCGACATAGTACGTGTTGGACTGCCAGTTTGCCGTGTAGTTTCTGCTTCCGGTGCTGTGGTTCTGGATCACAACAACGGTCGACGCGCTGGTGCCGTTGGAGCCGGTCCAGCCCAGGAACGTCCAGCCGGGTTTGACCGGCGCGTTCAGGGTGATGGTCGGTGAATCATAGGTGTAGCTGGTCGGATTCGACACGCCGTCGGGCATGGTGCCGCCGTCCAGAGTATAGGTGATCGGGTACGAATCCAGATGCCAGACCGCCGTGTAGTAGCGGTTGCCCGTGCTGCCCTTGGGGATCATGACCGTGGTCTGCGGCGTCGAGCCGTTGTCGCCCACCCAGCCGTCGAAGACGTAGCCGGTTCTGGCCGGATTCTTGAGCGTGAAGGAAGGCGTATCGACATTGTAGGTCGTCGGGTTCGCCTCGGTGAATGTACCGCCTGTCGGATCGCAGGAAAGCGTGTACGTTTCGAGCGTCCACTTGGCGTAGTACGTGACGCTGGCGGTGATCTTCTTTGTCGTGCCGGCTGCGTTGCCGGTACCGGTGAAGTTCGGGTTGTCGTACCATGCCAGATCCTTATAGCCGGCTTTCGTGCTTTCCGGGAAGGTCATGGTCGTGTTGTAGGTTTGATGCGACAGATCCGTGACGGTGCTGCCGCCGTTCTCCTCGAACGAAATGTCGTAGTACAGCGTTTCCCAGATCGCGTACAGCGTAACCGTAGCGCCGTGCGTCTGCGAAAGCGCGCCGTATTCGCCGCCCTTGTTGTAGGACGTGCCGCTGCCGTCAGCAGCGGTGTTCCACTTCAGGCAGCGGTGACCCGGCCAGCTGAACGCCGTCGCGTCGTCGATCACAACCGACTCGCTCGCCTTGCACTGCCGGTCGGCGGGGAATGTGCCGCTGACCGCCGCGCCGCCTGTGTTGGCGTCGTAGTGCAGGGTGTAGACACTGGCTGCCCAGTTGGCGTACAGGTAGATCGTGGCGTTGTTCTCGTCCTGCTTGCCCTGCTCGTTGACGATCGTGGAGACCGTGATCGGGGAGCCGTGGTTCACGCTCGTGCCGGTACCGTCTCTCTTGGTGTTCCAGCCCATGAATCTGTAGCCGGTGCGGGCAGCGTTGATATTGCCGCCGCCGTTTCTCTCCGTCGTGAGCGTGAGTGTATAATTGACTAACGCCGGGAACGTGTAGTCCGTGCCGGACGTACCGTCGTTGATGTGATAAATCAGGGTGTATTCATTCTCGGTCCAGCGCGCGGTGAACGTCTTGTCCTCCACATATTTCCATGTGAAGCTGTCGCCGTTGAGCTTCGGATCGAGGTCGCCCGTCACCTGCCAGTCGACGAAATTGTAACCGGCCATGCGCGGGACGGCCTTGTTCATGCCGACCTTGTACGCCGCATCGTACGTCGCCGTATCGGTCGAGTTTTCGGTCGTGCCGTTGAAGGTGCCGCCCGCCGGATTGTATGTGACCGTATACGTCTTCGGCTCATAGTAGAATGTGAAGCTTGCGGAATTGCCGATGAACAGAGGCAGCGACTCCGGATCCGTGCCGTCCATCCGTGTGACCACGGCCGGCGCAAGCGCGTTGGAGGTCTCATAGCCCTTGTACGTGTAGCCCGGATAATCATTGTGATAAGCAGAGATCGTGTCGCCGTAGTTGTACTGGGTCGTCACGGTGGGTTCAAGCGCAGCGCCGCCCGCCGTGCTCACGTGGTTCTCGGTTGCGGTACCCGTCTGGAACTGCAGATCCGCTACAGCCTGGTTCAGCGCCGTATTGGCCGCGGTGATCTGTGCCGACGACTGCGTCGGATTGCCGAGCACCTCGCCCGCCGCCTTGATCTTGGCCAGATAGTTGCTCCAGGACGTGCTGGTGTACCAGTTTTCGCATCTGCCGCTCATGACGGCTCTGCGGTAGCTGGCGCGCAGGGTCGACTTGTCGACCTTGTTGACGTTGATCGTCAGATACAGCTTGTTTTCCGCTTTGTCGCCGGTATCGTCCCAATCTTCATCCTTCGAGCATGCGTAACCGTAAAGCTCGAGCTTGTTCGTATTGTTTTCCGCGATCGCGCCGCTGATTTGAGTAGGATCGAGCGGCTTATCCTCCGGGTTGCCGTTTTCCCACGGAATATCGTGCATGGTCGTCACCTTGTTGGTGCCGTAGGTGCACGTGACCGTGGCAGTCTGGCTCGTGGAATATTGGTCATCGGTCGCCGCCCAGCCCATGGACAGATTCGGGATCTGGCTGAAGTTGGTGTACCGGCTGGTATCGACCGTGATCTCCGCATTGGGGCCCGTAGCGGAACAGCTCGTGGTGCCGTTGTTGCCGCTGCCGGAAACCTCGCTGGCATAGGCCGCGTTCCTCTTGGTGACGTTATCGCCGGAAATCCAGTCGGTGACGCCGTTGTTGTTGATGGCGCTGCCGTCCGATCTGCAGAGCCTCGTCCGTCTTGCGGTGAAAATATCATCCAGCTGGTTGATCGTATCGTGCGAACCGTTCTGTGTATAGGAATGGAAACCGAACGCATACATCAGGCTCTGCATGTAGTTCTGGTTGCTGCCGCCCCAGCCGTGCGTATTGCGGCAGCGGACGCCCGCCGCCGTGACGGTGGTCATGGGCGCGTACAGGACGGTATAGGTCTTTGCGGTATAGGTCGTGCCGTCCACGACAAACGTCGCAGTCCAGGTGATCGTCGCGGTACCGTTCTGCGCGAGCGCAGCCGAAGCGGAACCGCCCGTAATCGCCGTGTTGACCGTGGTCGTCTTGCCGGTCAAGCCTTCGACCGTGACATTCGCGCCGGAGCAGGTAATGTTGACCGAAGAAGCCTCCGGGCAGTTGAAGTAGACCAGACCGCTGGTCTTGTTCTGTGCGCTGTTCAGATCGCCGGTCGCGGTGGAGTCCACATAAAACTCAAAGGTCTTCATATCGCCGGGCTTGACGTAGATCGTTTCCGGCACATAGAAGGTGTAGTCCGGCGTGTTGAAGCCGCTCTCGATCACGGGAAGGTGCAGGCTGCTCACTGCCGTGGACAGAGAGCTGTACGCCTCCGCAACGGTCGTCGACGTCGGATCGCCGAGCGCGTATCCGGCCGCCTTCAGCGCGGTGAGGAAATCGGTGGTATAGGCAATGCCGTAATCATTCGTCTGCTCGACGGCAAGACCGCTGCATTCACGGTAAAGCGCACGAAGCTGGCTCTTGTCGACCATCGTCACGTTCAGACGTGTCGCGTCTTTGACCTCGATGTAGCAGTTGCCCACTGTACCGTCGTACTTCTGGTATGCGAACTGCTGTACCCAGAGCTGATAGTTCTTCATGCCGCCGGCAGCGGGAGCGCTGATGTTTGAGGGCGGAACAGCGGAGCTGATGCGCGCGCTCGCAAAATGGCTCTCGCCGTCGCCGCTGCTGCACTTGTGGGCGTTGCTGGTGAAGAAACGCTCGAACGACGGATAAGCGCTCGGATTATCGTTTGCGCCTGTACTGAAATTACAGTCAGAAGGATTGCTGTATTCCAGATACGTCACATAAGCCGCCGCCTGCAGATTCGGGATCTGGTTGGTGTTGGTGTAGCGGCTCGAGTCAATCACGAGATTACCGGCGCTGACGGTTTCGACAGGCTGTGTCTCATCGATGTCGCCCTGGTTGCCGTAGTCAATAAAGTTGAAGTAATTGTCGCCGCCCGAAGAAGCGGTCAGGAAGAGATTTTGATCCTTGGTCGGTGCGCCGAAGAACGAGGTGTCATTCGCACGATCCGTGCCGATCGGAATGTCCCACGGAGAAAGTACGCCGGAGGACGTGCCGCCCCACGCATAGTTGCCGTTGGCCGCATTGTAGGAATGGAAGCCCGTCACGACGTTGAGCTCCATGTGCTCCGACGTGTGCGTGACGTAAACGCGCTTTGCCTGGCCTTTGAAGCCGGAACCGATCACGCCCCGGAAGGGCTGGTACAGATAGGTATACGCATGGGATTCATAAGGAATACCGTCTACCGTATACTTCGCCGTCCATGTGATAATGTCGCCGCCGGCACCGGTGTTCGTACCGCTCGGGATCTCCACGTTATACGCCGTCGACTTGGCGCTGACGCCGTAGGATGCCGAAGGAGAATCCGAACGCGTGATCACCAGATCCTCGAACGCAGTCGTGGAACTGAATGTGATCTGACCGGTTGTCTTGGCCGGGTTGCGGTTCAGATCACCCGACGTGTCCGAGTCGACAAAGTATTGATACTTGCCGCTCGCGTCCAGGTAGATCGTTTCCGGAACAAGGAAAGTCATACTGGGCCGTCCCACCAATTCTGCGGGCGCTTTGATAATCTCCGCGTTTGCCGTCAGACCGAGGTCCGCAAAGCAGAACGTTGTGAAGACCATCACAAGCGCGAGCATCGAGCTGGTGATTCGCTTGAAGGTTTTCATGCATTTTCCTCCCTTAGAAAAAATTCCGTTATCAGACCGTGCCTGTATGCAGATACAGACACATATCCAATTTTACGATCTCTATGTTAGCACAACCGCTGCCGAGTTGTCAACATTATCTTTGATTTTTTTGCGATACCCGCATTTTTTTGTGAAAAATGACGAGGAATACAGCCGCTTGAACAATCGCGCATAATCTGATACAATCAATCCGGAGGCGACGACATCATGAATCGGTATGTGATCTTTCTCGACATTGACGGCACGGTCTACTGCGGCGGCGCGATCTCCGCGGGCAACCGCAAGGCGATCCGTCTGGCACAGAATGCCGGGCACAAAGTGTGCATCAACACGGCGCGTTCTCCCGCAGATATTCCCGACAAAATCCGCAACGTGCACTGGGACGCGATCGTGTCCTCCATCGGCAGTCATATCGTCGTGGGCGGCCGCACGCTGCTTGCCGCGCGCATTCCCGCAAAGGAAGCCGCTCGCGTGTTCGACGAGCTGACGGCAGCCGGAATCGGCGCGATGATCGAGGGCGATACAACGCTGCTGTGCAATCCCCTGTTCGACAACGGACACTGCACCGTGCTCCAGAGCGGCGACGAGCTTCTGCGGCGGTTTCCGGACGAAGCCATTGCCAAAATGTTTCTGCCGGGCGTGCTGCCGCAGCGCATGCAGGACAGTCTCGCCGCGCGCTTCCAGTTCTACCAGCACCAGACCTATGCGGAGTTCTCCGTCAAAGGCCACACGAAGGCCACCGGCATGCTGCCGGTGCTGCACGCGTTCGGGTCGGACATCGCGCACTGTATCGCGATGGGCGACAGCGTGAACGATCTGGAGATGCTGCGCGCAGCGGGCATATCCGTCGCGATGGGCGACGCGGACGAGCGCGTCAAAGCCGTCTGCACGCACATCACCTGTGACGCTGCGGACGACGGCGTCGCCAAGGCGCTGTATACGCTGCTGAATCTGTAAGAACGACCGAGGTCAATCTGCATTTCGGGCTCGCAAACGGAAACGGGGCTTTTCCTGCACATTTCTGTACGGAAAAGTCCCGCTTTTTGTGCCGGAGGATTTCGTCCCCGGCGCATGTCTACTCGTCTATGCATATTTTGGCAACACTGATTTTGTACGCCGCGTCGAAGCAGGGCGGATTGTTCGCGTAATACAGCGTCCTGCCGTCCTGCGAAAAGAACAGCGACGGGCTGTATCCGCAGCGTTCGATCGTGTCAAAATCGTACGGGATCGGATTGTCAACGGGCACGAAAGTCCTGCCGTAATCGAAACTGAGAAAGAGATCGGTCCCCGTGCGGCTCTTGCCGCGCAACGGATGATGCGCCGTTATGACCAGCGTGCCGCATTTGCCGCCGACCGGCGACCACGCGGCATAGGGCGAGGAGCCGAGCGTCTTGCCCGCGGCGCAGACGATCTGTCCGTAGTCCGCGGCGTCGCCCCAATCGTCGAGTGCATCGCTCGTTTTGCAGTAGATCGGGTTGCCGCCCAGCCCCACCATCTCGTAAACCATGATGTACGTTCCGTTCCCCATCCCGACGACGACGGGCATGCCCGGACGCAGTTCGGGATCGTCGCAGGCGACACACTCTGCCTTTTCGCTCCAGTGCGTCAGATCGGTCGTATATCTGTACACCAGCTTCTGGGAATGGCGCGGGTCGGAATCATCGGAGTAGAAGCAGAACAGCCGGCCGGTTTCCGCCTCGTAGATCAGGTACGGCTCCCACACGCCCCAGTCGATGCCGCCCGCCTGATCGATGTTGCAGAATGCGGTGAACGTCCGGCCGAGATCGACGCTGGCATACAGCGTGACCGTGCTGTCCGTCACGCCCTCGCCGTATACGGAGGTCGCCGCGAGCAGGATCGTGCCGCGCTCGTACGGCCCCATGTCCGCCGGCAGCTCGTACAGAAACGGCATCCATTCGTTCAGGTACCCCGCGTTGTATTGATCCGTAACGGCGCCGATCTGCCGCCACGTCTGCGCGTCGTCGTCACTTTCAAAGACGGGATATCCTCCGCCCCATTTTTCAAACGTCGCCAGGAGCTTTCCGTTGTCGGCGGCGTTTTTCTGACAGCAAAGCTGCACGACCGAGGGGTATTCGCACACGCGCGCATCGGTACCGGCAGCGGGCGCATACACGTCGCTGACGCTTTCCACGCGGAACGTGACCGGAAGACGCGCATACGCGACATTCCACGCGGGGAAGATCGGACGCAGAATCGTCATCAGCGTCACGAGAAAACAAAGCAGGATTCTTGTCATAAGCGTCACCTCGCTGTATCAGGTCTTTTTTCTATTCTACCAAGCGTATGCATCCTCTGTCAAGGCAAACCAGATTTGCGTTTTCTCCGGCTGCGCGGAGCAAAAAAACAATTACTTGCAAAGCACGGGCGCCGATGGTATAATGAAAAAAATACAAAACCTATCGCAAAGCAGGTCACGGAAATGAATCATCAATTGCTCAATTCGATTGCCATGCAGATCATGGTTTTCAAGGGACGGCGCAGTCTGCGCAGTCTCGAACGCGCGTCGGAAAACCCGATGGACGAAAACCTTGCGCTGCTGCAAAAGATTATAAAACAGAATAAAAACACCGAGTTCGGACGGCTGCATCATTTCGATGCGATCCGTTCGGTCGAGGACTTCCGGCGGAACGTGCCCATGAGCGAATACGAGGATTATGTGCCGTACATCGAGCGCATGAAGACCGGCGAAACCGGCGTGCTGACGTCTTCGCGCCTGCTGGGTTTCTCGCGCACGTCCGGCTCTTCCGGCGTGCCGAAATACATCCCGGCGACCGCCGACTCGCTCAAGGCCTACGTAAAATACACGTGGACGCGCGCATTGGCGCTCGGCGCCGAAGCGCTGAAGCAGCAGGGCAAGAAGTATCGTCCCGGCCGCGGCGTTTTTCTCTCGCCCGCCACGAACGAATGCCTGCCGAACGGTCTGCCGTGCAGCAACATTGCCGAAATCGGTGCGTTGGAATACGGCTTTTTCTATCCGTACATCCTGACCGTGCCGACGCGGCGTCTGTTTGATCTGCACGACGGCGACTACATCTATAACATTTACCGTTTCGCGCTGGCCGACGCAAGAGCAACGTTTATGTTCTCGGTCTTTCTGAGCATCAACGTCAGCCAGATCGCCTATCTGAAAAACAACTGGCGCGTGATTGTGGACGATATCGAAAAGGGCGTCATCAGCGACAGCATCGAGATGAAGCCGGAAGTGCGCAAAGCGCTGTCCGCGCGCATCCGCCCGATGCCCGAACGTGCGGCGTATCTGCGCGCGCAGTTCGAGCAGGGGTTCGACGAAACGCTCTTCCGCCGTCTGTGGCCGGACATGGCGGTGATCTGCGGCATCGGCAACGCGTCGTTCAAGCCCTCCGCGGATTACGTGCGCTCCATGAGCGCGGGCATTCCTATCGACTACAATATCTACGGCGCGTCGGAAGGTCTTGTTGCGGCGTGCTGGCGGCTGGACGACACCGATATGCAGCTGCTGACCGACAGTTGTTTCTATGAGTTCATCCCCTTCGGCGAGGACGGCAGCCGCACGCTGACGCTCGATCAGCTTGAAGCCGGTCAGAAGTATGAGATTCTCATCACGACACAGGCGGGACTCTATCGCTATCACCTCAAGGACGTGCTCGAAGTGCGCGGATTCCGCGGCAAATGTCCGCTGATTTCGTTCGTGTTCCGCAAGGGACAGCTTTTCAACATCGCGGGCGAAAAATTCAGCGAAGAAGACGCGCGTAATACGATTGAACTATTCGCAAAGGCGCACGGCATTGCCGTCGACCACTGGCTGTTCTATCAGGACGACAGCGTCATGCCCAGCCGCTATGCGCTCGTCGTGGAGTCGGACGATCCCGCATGGGACGCGTGCATCGACGAGCTGGAAGAATACATGGGACAGTGCAACAAGCGCTATTCCGGTCAGCGCGCAAAATCCTTCATCAGCCGCCTGATCGTGCAGCGTCAGCAGCCCGGCACGCATGACGCGTGGGCGGCGCACTGTGTCGCGCAGGGCGCGTCCGCCGCGCAGGTCAAGCCCGTGCATTCGCTCGACAACGCGCAGAAGCGGGAGTTTTTCCTCTCCCGCCTGATATAATATGAAGTACAGGAGGCGTCATTATGAAAAATAGTTTCCGTTCCGTTCTGGCGGTCGTGCTCGCTTGCGTGATCGCCCTGTCCTGCTGCGTCTGCGCGTTTTCCGCCACCGAAAAGACCGTGCGTCAGTACGGCAAAGAGGGCGGCTATCTCGCCATCGGCGACAGCATCTCCCGCGGCTGCGGCGCCGACGGATTCTACATCGGCAAAAACGGCGAATATCTGCCGGACGGCGAGGGTCAGTACGGCGAGTATGAAATGCGCAACGTGGAAGGCTGCGTGCCCTACAAAGTCGCGCAGGCAGTCGGCTGTAACGCGCCGATGGATATGACCGACCAGAGCGCAACCTATTGGCCGTTCACCTATCCCGGCATGACCACAGCCGTAACGCTCGATCTTCTGGGCATCGACGACAACTTCAGCGACACCAAGCTCAACTACGCCTACTATGATTCGATGCTGGAATACTTCGGCTATGAAGGCTCCTTTGACGGCGTGCGCGAAGGCCACGTCTACAATCCCGACACCTGCGGCAAATGCGGCAACATCATCGAGCTGATCCAGAGAGCCGACCTGATCACCGTGCAGCTGGGCATGTGCGATATTTTCTACCGCGCGTACCGCATTGTCAGCAACGGCGGCATGCTCGCCGACGGCCTCAAGTTTGACCTGAGCAGCATGGACGCGATCAAGAATCTTCTGCAGACCGCCGTCCATGAGATGAAGTTCGGCTACGAATACTGGAAAACACACTATCCGCTGATTATCGAAAAAATTCAGGAGCTGAACTCCGACGCGACGATCGTGATGGTCGGTTCGTTCAACGTGGTCAACCAGCTCACGATCGCCGACGAAACGACGGCGCCCATCGGCTCGATCATCACGGCGATCACCGCCGGCATGAACAGGTACTACCGCCAATGGGAAAAGAAGTACGGCGTTCTGTTTGCCGATATTTCAAACACCGAGACACAGGCTGCGGAAAACGACTGGTCGATCCTGGGTGATTTCAAGGATCACACCTTCACCGGTACGCATCCCACGCAGAAGGGCTATGACTATATCGTGCGCCGCATCCTTGCCGAGCTGCCGGCAGAGGATGAAATGAGCGGCATCAACGTCGACCTCGGCCGGTTTGACCGCGTGGACTATGTGCTGGTCAACGGCATTCCGGTCAAAAATTATTCCATGGACGGCTTCATGCTGACCATACCGTATTCCGGCATTTTTGCGAACAACCTGACGGTCGGCGTGAAGAACGACGACGGTTCGGTCGCGGTGCAGACCTATCAGCTCATCTACAAAGCGCATGAAGGGTACGTCGCCTACCGCATCTACGGCACCAACGACATCGGCGGACTGCTGCTGCGCCCGTGGCGCACGTTCGTCAAGCTGATCCGCCTGCTGTTTGACAAAATCGGCGACTTGTTCAAAAAGTAAAGGTTCTTCACGGAATTTTGTGGGATAGGATTGCATCCTTTGCACAAGCGCCATATCTTAGCCTCCCCTGTGTAAGGGCGCGGGTGTCCAGTGGACACCTCTGCCAAAGGCAGAAGCGCCGACCGAGCCGACAGGCGAGACCGCGGGTGTCCGGTGGACACCTCTGCCGCAGGCAGAAGCGCCGACCGAGCCGGCAGGCGAGACGGTGGGCGCCGAAAGGCGCTCGGAGGGGTTGTCACATCAGACGCTATCTGAAAAGCAAAAACAATCCCTCAGTCATGCTATCGCATGACAGCTCCCTTTACATAAGGGAGCCTTTACTTGGCCTATTTCGGTCAATGTTCATGACAACAATAGCGTTTTGAGTTTTCAGTAAAACGTTTTTGCCGTGCGCCATAAAGGCGCACACAATCAGAATCAAGGCAAAAACGTTATCCCACAAAAAACCGTGAAGATCGCAAAAAACGGCACAGGCCAAGACGCCGACCACCCCTTTTCGGGAAAGTCGGCGTCTTTGTATATGTGTGCTGTTGTGCAGCGCGTCCTTTGCTTTTTACTCCAGCTCAAATGCGCCGGTATACAATTGATAATAGGTGCCTTTGTCGGCGATCAGCTTTTCGTGACTGCCGCGCTCGATGATGCGGCCGTGGTCAAGCACCATGATGACGTCGGAATTCATGACCGTGGAGAGGCGGTGCGCAATGACGAACACCGTGCGTCCCTCCATGAGCTTATCCATGCCCTTCTGGACGATGGACTCGGTGCGCGTGTCGATCGAGGACGTCGCCTCGTCCAGTATCATGACCGGCGGATCGGCTACCGCCGCGCGGGCAATGGCGATCAGCTGCCGCTGCCCCTGCGAGAGATTCGCGCCGTTGTTTGAAAGCTCTGTCTGATATCCGTTCGGCAGGCGGGAGATGAAGTCGTCCGCGCCGGAAAGACGCGCCGCCTCGATGCATTGTTCGTCCGTCGCGTCCAGATTGCCGTAACGGATGTTTTCCATGACTGTGCCCGTGAACAAATTGGTATCCTGCAGCACGATACCGAGCGAGCGGCGCAGATCGGCTTTTTTGATCTTATTGATATTGATGCCGTCGTAGCGGATTTTGCCGTCCGCAATGTCGTAGAAGCGGTTAATCAGATTTGTGATCGTCGTTTTGCCCGCACCCGTCGCGCCGACGAAGGCGACCTTCTGCCCGGGTTCCGCCCAAACCGTCACATTGTGCAGGACGGGTTTGTCCTCGGTGTAGGCGAAATCGACGTCTGTCAGCCGCACGTCGCCGCGCAGCGGCGTGTACGTTACGGAGCCGTCGCCGTGCGGGTGACGCCATGCCCACCGGCCGGTATGCTCGGCGGTCTCCTGCACAGAGCCGTCCTTGCCGACAGTCGCATTGACAAGCGTCACGTAGCCGTCGTCGACCTCCGGCGCTTCGTCCATCAGTGCGAATATGCGCTCTGCGCCCGCAAGACCCATGACGATCGAGTTGATCTGCTGCGAGAGCTGGTTGACGTTGCCGGTGAACTGCTTGGTCATGTTCAGGAACGGCACGACGATGCTGATGCCGAATGCCATGCCGGACAGACTGACGTTTTTGACGTGCAGCGCCATGAACAGGCCGCCCGCCACGGCGATGAGTACGTACAACACGTTGCCGATGTTCATAATCACGGGGCCGAGCGTATTGGCGTAGGCATGCGCACGGTAGCTGTCCTCAAACAGCTCGCCGTTGACCTTGTCAAAATCTGCCTTGGCATGTTCTTCACGGCAAAAGACTTTGATGACTTTCTGCCCGTTCATCATTTCCTGCGCGAAGCCTTCTTCGCGTGCAATGGATTTTTGTTGGCGCATGAAATACTTGGCGGAACCGCCGCCTATTTTTTTCGAGACGAGCATCATGGCGAAAACGCCGATCAGCAGAAGCAGCGTCATCCACACGCTGAAGTACAGCATGAGCGCCAGTACGCCGATTACGATGGTGCCCGAGCGAATGAACGCGGGCAGCGCCTGCGAGACAAGCTGACGCAGCGTATCAATATCGTTGGTGTAGTAGCTCATGATGTCGCCGTGTTTGTGTGTGTCGAAATAGCGGATCGGCAGATTCTGCATTTTTTCAAACATCGCACCGCGCAGCTTGTACAGATAGCCCTGCGTGATTTTTGCCATAAGCTGTGTGTAGAGAAAAACAGCGGCAAGCGAGATCACATACAGGATAACGAGGAAAATGAGCTGCGGAACGATCTCCTTGGCGGCGGACGTCCAGTTGCGCGTCGGTTGCCAGGTCTCGATGCTGGCCACAACCTTTTGGATCAAAAAGTCCGGCACAGCCGCGACAAGTGAGGAAAACAGGATGCAGCCGGCCGTCAGCGGAACGAGCTTCGGATAGTACTCGATCAGCGTTTTCAGAATGCGGCGGAAGGTGTGTTTTTTCGGCACGGCGGAGAGGTTCGGTGCATGGCTGTTCTGTTTCATGCTTCGTCGCCTCCCTTCGTCTGCTGTTCGTAGATTTCGCGGTATATATCGCACGACTGCAGCAGCGTGTCGTGTGTGCCCGTTGCCACAATGCGGCCGTTGTCCATCACGAGGATCATATCCGCGTCCTGCACGGACGCCACGCGCTGGGCGATGATGATCTTGGTCGTTTCCGGAATGTACGTGCGGAATGCCGAGCGGATCATGGCGTCGGTGCGCGTATCGACCGCACTGGTCGAGTCGTCGAGAATCAGAATCTTCGGTTTTTTCAGCAGTGCGCGCGCAATGCACAGACGCTGCTTTTGCCCGCCGGAAACGTTTGTGCCGCCCTGTTCGATCATCGTATCGTATCCGTCCGGGAAACTGCACACAAAGCTGTCCGCCTGCGCCAGACGGCACGCCTCGGCGATCTCTTCGTCCGTGGCGTTTTCATTGCCCCAGCGCAGATTCTCCTTGATTGTACCGGAGAACAGTTCATTTTTTTGCAGCACCATGGCGACCGCGTTACGCAGCGCCGGGATATCATAGTCGCGCACATCCGTGCCGCCGACTTTGACCGAGCCCTCGGTCACGTCGTACAGACGCGGAATGAGCTGCACAAGCGTCGTCTTGCTCGAACCTGTGCCGCCGAGCACGCCGACCGTCGCACCGGACGGGATGTGCAGATCAATATCAGACAGTGCCAGCAGCTTTGCGTCCGCGGCATACTTGAAGCCCACGTTTTCAAAGTCGATCGAACCGTCCGCAACTTCCGTGACAGGATGCTCCGGCTCGCGCAGCGTCGGCGTCTCGTCGAGCACTTCGCAGATGCGCTTGGCGGATTCGCTGGACATGGTAACGATCACGTAGATCATCGAAAGCATCATCAGCGACATGAGAATCTGCATGCCGTACGTCAGCATCGCGGAAATCTGGCCGACGTCGATTGCGGGACCGCTGCCGCCTTTGATAGCGAGCATCGAGCCGACCGCGAGGATGAATACCATATTGAAGTACATGCAGAACTGCATCAGCGGCATGTTGACTGCGACGACACGTTCGGCATAGGTGAAATCCTTGCGGATGTTTTCGGCGGCTGTGCCGAACTTTTTCTTTTCGTACTCCTCACGCGCAAATCCCTTGACCGCGCGCATGGCGCGCACATTTTCCTCAATGGATTCGTTCAGGCGGTCGTATT
>JAFSYM010000030.1 GCA_017450005.1 Clostridia bacterium | reverse complement strand
ATTTGCACGGCACATCAATGTTTTCCGCGGCTGCCGCTGGCCGCCGCACTACTGCCGTTTAGCTCCGCACTAGCTGCCGCTGGCTGGCGCTATACGCACGCTGTCCGTATCTTCTAATAGTTCAAAAGTCTATCTTGCCGTCGATATCCCCATTGGCGACATAGTAAAGGGCGCGTTCCTCCGGCTTCAGGTACAGCTTGAGGTCGGTGAGCGGCGTGCGCTTTTTCTTTGCCTTGAAGTCCGTCTTTGCCGCTTCGACCAGCGTGGCGGTGTCAACCTCGGCACCCTGATACTGCAAAATCAGCGTGGGCGTCAAATTGGCAGCCTTTGCCTTCTGTTCGGCGCGTTTCTTTGCGGCGTCGGCTTTTTCCTTTTCGCTCATAGGCTTGCGGCCTCCGCGCTTTTTCACAGCCGGCGCGGTCTCCGCCGCCATCTCAACAGTTTCAAACTTTTTAGCGTTCTCGGTCTTGCCTTTCATGGGTTCCCCTCCTAAAAAAATTCAGAGTTGATAGACGGATTATAACGGGGATATTCATAAAAAGCAATAAAAAAATTCCGAAAGGCAGCCGGATAGACTGTCTTTCGGGATTGAATTTTATGTGTGTGGCCTATACAGCGAAGACGTATAAGACACCGGCCTTGAGAGAATTATGCCGCGTGAACGCGATAACGCAGGATCGCGTCGCCGCGCCCGTTCCGCAGGTTGATGGCGACGGTATTGACGCCTGCGACCTCGCGGACACCGCGAAGCCGCTCGGGGATTTCGTCCCCGGTCTTGCCAAAGCGTTCGACCAGCTCCAAGCGGATCTTGCCGCTCTTTGCGTCGCGCTTCAAATCAGCCAAAGTTTTCATAAGCATTTGCCCCTTTCTCATTCGTAGACCTGATACAGCTCGCCGTCGTGCATGAGCCACGAAACGCCGTCCACGTTGAAGCGGATGAAATTCCAATCCGACGATTCATAGTACGCGGTGCCGACAATCTCGATGTACGCACGCTCGAAGCGCCATTCGTCGTTGATCTTGTCGATTGCCAGCTCCGCCGAAAGCTCGGTATCGCAGTTGTTCACCGCCCATTGGTTTTTGGGGCCGGTCTCATACGCGATAATTGCCTCCGGCGCATTCAGGCACCAACGGTAGTGCGCGTAGTAATAGACGTCGTGCTTTCTGATCGCGCCGTTTCCCAACAGATCCATCAGCTTCCTGTAGACCGCGCTCACGTCGGTCTCTGGTCCCGTCCGCGTTTCCAGCTTGAACTCCTCCGGCGTCAGGAGAATGTCACGCTCCGCTTTCATGCGGCGGTCATACGCCGCCTGCATTGCTTCGTCGGTGGGATATTCGCTGCGGTAATCACGCGCAAACTGCTCATAATCAACCATTTTCGATATCCTCCTCTTCGATCCTGCCCTTGATTGGATTGTTCTGCTTGTCGGTCACATATTTATGCCGCACAAAATGATGCCGGTAAACAGATGTTCCCGATGTGCCGCAGTCGGGGCAGCGCCAATCCGATTCAATGTCCAGCGGCTCGTCCTCGTCAAAGCGAGGCTCGCCGTCGCTGCTGACAGTAGACCCGCAAACGGGGCAAACACATTCTAAATCGCCGTTCGGATTCAGCAGCGGGATCTCCTTGCCCGTCGCATCGTCGAACGGCAGCATCTCACGCTGGATAAACGCAAGCAGGACGTTCGGCGCGGCGTACTTCATCAGCATCACCATTTCGCGCACCTCCTGCTTCACGTCCTCGGTGAACGCGCCGCTGATGTATAGGTCTCTGACACAATGGTCTTCCAGCCCGTTCGCGCCGAATTGCATAAACACGTCAAGCGCGATCTGCGTCAGCGCGGCGTCGTGGCCGAAATAGAACCGGCGCAGACGTTCGTAGACGTTCGGCACGTTCTCGGTCACGGCCATCAGTACCTTGTCGATGGCGAGCGACCACAGCATGTTGTCGTCCGTGCCGGCGTCGTATAACATCTCATACGCGGCCTGATTTTTCTCGCAAAAGAGCTTGTCGGCCTCGGAGATCAGATTGCTTGATTTCACCTCCACCGCGTCAAACTTTGCGAGCAGATTTGTCATACTGTTCATCGTGTTCCTTTCCTTTGTTTTTGGCAAAAAACAAGCCGGAGGAGCTGTGTTGATCACAGTTCCTCCAGCAGATATATTTGCCCCGTGCGGGATCGTCATTCAGTTTTTGAGCCAAACATTTCAGGCAGCGCATGACCGCTCTGCCGTTCATGTTTCAGCTTCCCATCCGCTATAGCATTATGCTTTTCAAAAAAAGACTATTGCGCTTTTGCCAGCAATGTAATAAACATTGCTTTTTCATCCTCGGATAAATCACATACACGCAGTCCCCTGCTTCTGGCATACGCCAAGGCGCCACGCATATCCAACTTTGCCTTTGGAACTTCCGGCTCTTTCATAGACTCGATACTTTTCAGATACTCCTCATATTTCGTCGTCAGTCCATTCATAGTCGTACACTTCCCGTATCTTTCTTGAAGTTTCGCCAAAAATGCCGATTTGATACGGATGCAAAATCCCCATCGGTTCGGCACCGTGCTGCTTTACAAAGTGGTTCATAATAGATTCGTTTCTGCAAAATCCAGTTACGTCGCCATCATATCCGAGCTGTTCGGATCTTTCGATTGCAATGGCCAGCAGATGTCCACCAACGCCGGTGTATTTCTTTTCATTGGTTAGTTCCGGATTGTTATGCGGTGCAGCCACTGCCCAAGAAATATATACAGCGCCATAGTCTGGTTCATTTCTGACGGCAACCAAGCCCTGTATGTCCACTGATCCTTTTACAACAAGCGCAAATATCTCATTGCCATCTGCCAAATCTCTTCAGGTTGTATACCACCCAGTTTTTTTGTTAAACTTCTGCAAAAACGACTTTCTTTTTACCCGAATCACTTCGGTTTCTACAATATCACCCGTAAGGGTATCTTTTAGACACGGAACCAGGCTATCAATCGTTACGCATATCATCCGGGTTTCCTCCTAACATCTGACGTCTCTATTATATCTTTCCCCAGCCCAAAGCGCAACGGCTTTTTCTTACAATTTCGCATGCAGTAGGCTTCTCCATAACCGCTGCATGGGAGGCCGCAAATGCGGCGCTCCCCTGCGTATGCGGTTATTTTAGCCGAACGATCATGCGGCTATGCGCTCCTCTGTCTGGTACTCTATGAAAGCGCAAGCGTCGAGCGAAGCGATCTCGCTGCCACGGAAGCCCGTCGGCGTGCCGGTCATTCCGGTCATGCGGTACGCGGTCGCACAGTCCAGCAGTTCATAGCGAAGCTGATTGAAAATGTGCTGCTTGAGCGCGCCCTTGTCGGGGTCATAGGTTCCAACCGCTCGGATCAGCCGGATGCTCAGATCCTGATACACGT
>JAFSYM010000029.1 GCA_017450005.1 Clostridia bacterium | reverse complement strand
TACTATGATTTCCAACAGACTATGCTTAACTTTCCATGGCTCTCGTCTATCTTCGACTTCGCTAAAATATTTTGCTATCATGTTTTTCACCTTTTTTATTTTATGATAGCAGATTATTCCTCGCCTGTAAAGCCCCTGACTGTACATCGCTTTTATCATGCGGGAGCCGTGTTCCGCCCTCCCGCAGGCCTGTACGCCTTTGCAATAAACCGCACTGCCAACCATAAAAAATATCGCGGAGCGCATCGGCGTTCCGCGGTATTTGTCTGCGATGTCTTATTTGGACTCTTTCCTGGTGCTCTCGCACTTCTGGTTTGCAATGCCGCAGCTTGTCTTGCACGCGGACTGGCAGGAAGTCTGGCACTCGCCGCAGCCGCCGTTCTTGGCGCTCTCGCAAAGGTTGCGGGTCTGGATCGTCTGGATATGTTTCATAATGATTGCCTCCATTTCAATTTCTGCGTCTATTATAGCAGATGCAAAAACGGCTGTCAATAGCCGCCGCCACGCAATTCCGGACAGAGTTTTTCCGCAAATTGCGCCCTTTCGGTAAAAATCCTGCCTTTCGCCGGTTGCAATTTGCGCACAAGTCGGGTATAATATATAATTAGTTTATTATCATGATCGGAGGGCGCTTATGGAAGATATCGTATCCGCCGTTGCCGAAGTGGCACGGTATCTGATGCCGATCCTCGGCGCGATCGTGCTGCTGTACTGCGCGGCCGCACTGCTGCGGCACCGTTTTCCTTCGCCCGAATATGCGGCGCTCGTCGACGAAAAAACGGGCGAAGTGCATGAGATGACCTTTTGGGAAATGTCGCTCGGCCGCAGTCCGACCTGCGACGTCGTGATCGACGGCGATATGACCGTGTCGCGTTTTCACGCCGTGATCGCCCGGCGCGCAAAGGGCTGGACGGTGATCGACACGTACTCCAAAACTGGCACGTTCGTCAACGGCCGGCGCATCGACAAAAAAACAATTCTGGAAAACGGCGACACGCTGACTTTCGGCAGCGCGACGTACCGTTTCCGTCAGTGAGAAGCTATGGAACAGATTACGCTTGACAACGGCTTTCGCATCTATCTTGAACCGCGACCGTGGCTGAAAAGCTGCGCTGTGGGTCTGTATATCGGCTCTGGCGCGCGTTTTGAAACGCCGCAGACACTCGGCGTGTCGCACTTTATCGAGCACATGCTTTTTAAAGGCACCGAAACGCTGTCTGCCCGCCGCATCGCCGAAATCAACGACGACACCGGCGGCACGCTCAATGCCTACACCGCCAAAGAATACACCTGCCTGTATGCGCGCGTGCTCGCGCAGGACGTGCGGGAGATCTTCTCCGTGATCGCGGATATGACGCTGCATCCGGCGCTGCGCGCGGACGAGCTTGAAACGGAAAAAGGCGTGATTCTTGAGGAGCGCAGCAGCTATGAGGACAGTCCGGAGGACTGGTGCATGGACTGTTTCTACGAGTCCTTCTGGCCGGACGATCTGCTCGGGCAGAACATCGTCGGCACGCGCGAGACGATCGCGTCCATGTCAGCCGACACGATCCGTGCGCATATGCAGAAATATTATGTGCCCGAACGCATGGTCGCCGTCTTTTGCGGCGCATTCGACCGCGGGGAAGTGCTTGCACTGTGCGAACAGCACTTCGGTGCACTGCAAAGCGCCGGCAATCCGCTGCGTTTCACCATGCCGGAAACGGCGCGCTTCATCCGCTGCGAGCGGAAAGATTTGCAGCAGAACGTGCTCACGCTCGGTCTGCCGGGTCTTGCGCTCGACGATGCGCGCATCCACGCGCTGACCTATGCCTGCGCGATTCTCGGCGGCGCCGGTTCCTCACGGTTGTTTCAGCGCATACGCGAGGAAATGGGGCTGGTCTATTCCATCGACGCATTCCACTCCGCATTTCTCGGCACGGGCAGCGTATGCATCTCGATGGCGCTCTCCGCCGCAAACGAAACTGCCGCGCTCCGGGAAACACTGCGCCTTTGCCGCGATTTTCCGGACAGCATAAGCGAGACGGAGCTTGCACGCGCCAAACGCCAGACGGTATCCGCCGTCGCCATGTCGCTCGAATCGCCCGGTTCGACCGCTTCGCGCATCGGCCGCAATGCGCTGCTGCGCGGCAGTGTGCTCTCGGAGGCGGAGCTGCTGCAGGCGCTCTCTGCCGTGACGCTGGACGACGTGCGCGACGCAGCGCGGACGTTTCTACGCACGGAAGATTTTTCGATCTGCGCGGTCGGCAAAACAAAATCTCAAAAACAATATCGCTCGATTCTCGGGAGGCAATAAAATGATTAAGGACGTCAAACGTATCGTCGTCAAGGTCGGCACGTCTTCGCTGACCTACGACACAGGAAAGCTGAATCTGCGCCGTATCCGCAAGCTCGCGGAGGTGCTGTCCGATCTGCTCAATGCCGGCGTGCAGGTCACGCTGGTCTCGTCCGGCGCAATCGGCGTCGGCGCGTCAAAGCTCGGACTTACACAGCGCCCGACCGACACGCCCGGCAGGCAGGCTGCCGCCACGGTCGGACAGTGCGAGCTGATGTTTATGTATGACAAGATGTTCGGCGAATACAACCACACGGTCGGGCAGCTTCTCATCACGCGCAGCGACGTGGAGAACCCCGAACGGCGCACGAATCTCATCAACTGCTTTGAAAAGCTGTTTGAGTACGGCGCAATCCCGATCATCAATGAAAACGACGCCGTTGCGGTCGAAGAGATCGTCTACGGCGACAACGACAACCTGTCCGCACAGGTCGCTCGGCTGATCGGCGCGGATGCGCTCATCATCCTCTCGGATATCGACGGCTTTTTCTCCGCCAATCCCGCCGAGGATGAAAACGCGGTGCTCATTCCGCTGGTCGAAAAGATCGACGATACGCTGCTGCACATGGCGGGACCGAGCGTCTCGCATCTGGGCACCGGCGGCATGGCGACAAAGCTCGGCGCTGCCAAGTGCGCAACGGAGGCAGGCATCGACACGATCATTATGAACGGTTCCAACCCCGAAGACATCTACCGCCTGCTTGACGGACGGCAGGTCGGCACACTCTTTAAGAGACAAGGAGACTGATTGGTATGCTGGAAATTCTGGGTAAGCAGGCAAAAGCGGCTTCGGCCGTACTCGCGCAGGCAACACGCGCGCAAAAAGATTCGGCGCTGCTCTCGATCGCCGATGCGCTGGAAAACTCGACGGCCGCCATCCTCGCGGCAAATGCCGAGGATCTGCAAAACGGAAAAAACAACGGCATGTCCGACGCGCTGCTTGACCGGCTGCGTCTGACCGAGGCGCGCATCGCCGGCATGGCGCAGGGCGTGCGCGAGGTCGCGGCGGCAGCCGATCCGGTGGGCAAAGTGCTGTGGGGCGAAACGCGTCCGAACGGTCTGCAGATCCGCAAGATCAGCGTGCCGCTGGGCGTGATCGCCGTCATTTTTGAGGCGCGCCCCAACGTGACGGCAGACGCGGCGGCGCTGTGCCTGAAAGCAGGCAACGCCGTGATCCTGCGCGGCGGCAAGGAAGCGATCCGCTCCAACACGGCGATTGCCGACTGCATGCGCGAGGCGGCATCTTCGGCAGGACTGCCCGCGGACTGCATCCAGCTCGTTCAGGACACGACCCGCGAGAGCGCCAACGCGCTGATGAAAATGAACGACTATATCGACGTGCTGATTCCGCGCGGCGGCGCAGGGCTGATCCGCGCCGTGGTGCAGAACGCTACGGTTCCTGTGATCGAAACGGGCACGGGCAACTGTCATGTATATGTGGACGCGGCCGCCGATCTCGATATGGCGGCAAACATTGTTTACAACGCGAAGGTTTCGCGCCCGTCGGTGTGCAACGCGTGCGAAAGCCTGCTGATCCACCGCAGCGTCGCGGATGCGGCCATCCCGCTGCTGTGCGGCAGACTGCGCGAGGCAAACGTGGAAATCCGCGGCGACGAGACGGTCTGCCGGCTGTTCCCGGACGCCGTGCCCGCAACCGATGAAGATTACGCAACAGAGTTTCTGGATTATATCATTTCCGTCAAGGTCGTGGATTCCCTCGACGAGGCCGTGCGCCACATTGCCGCCAACGGCACCGGTCACAGCGAATGCATCGTGACCGAATCTTACGCGGCGGCGCAGGCGTTCCTCACGCGCGTCGACGCGGCGGCGGTATACGTCAACGCTTCCACCCGCTTCACCGACGGCGGCGAGTTCGGCTTCGGCGCGGAGATCGGCATTTCCACACAGAAGCTGCACGCACGCGGCCCGCTGGGTCTTGCGAACCTGACGGCGGAAAAATACATCATCCTCGGCAGCGGGCAGGTGCGGTAAAGCGTCCGGGGATCTTTCAGCGCGAACGATAGAAAGGGGAAAAAAGATGCGTACCATACTGAAAAGGATCATCAGCTTTCTGCTGACGGTACTGGCGTCCGCCGGTCTTGTGCGGCTGCCCGTTTCGGTTCCCGTTCCGACACCGGCGGACGCGCCGGAGATCGTCATGGACGGTGAAACGGTGTATACATATAACACAGAATATACGGGGATAACCTACACTGTTTCTCCCGAGGGAGAAGCTGTCGTGCGCTCGATGTACGGTACGCCGAACAGTAATCACGTGGTGAGTATCCCGCCGATTCTGGGCGGCTGCCCGGTCACCTCGGTATTCATCCAATACACGCGTTCCTTCGACGATTATATTTTCACCGCACTTATACCGGAATCTGTGCGCAGCTTTACAATTACGTTCGGCTCTAAAGCCAAATTACACATAAATGCGCTCTACTGTTTTTCGGACGCCATGACGATCGACGTGCCTGACGGTTCCGTTTCCCGCTTCATCTGTATTGCCGGAACGCAGACGGCAGAGAATGCCTCGTCGCTTCCCGTCGAAACATACGCACCGGAGCAGTACGATCAGGGTTGTCTGTTCACCGGCACGGTCGTGGATATGATCGCGCCTCAGGTACAGCCGGATTTTGTCGTACCTGAGACGCTCGGCGGCAAAACCGTGACGGCGCTGCACACCGAAGCGCTCGCCGCCCGATGCGATCTCGCCTCGGTGGAATTTCCCGCTTCGTGCGACCTTTTGGATCTGAACGGCGAGTATCTTGAAGATCATTACCCGCTGCCGTCGCTGCGCTGCGTGTTCAACGCGGCTGCAAACCGCACATGTTACCGGTATCTGCTCTCGTGCACGCAGCTTTTGCCGGACGGCACGGAGCATTTTGTCAACTATTGCGAAACCGTGCTGAACGGAAACTCGTCGATCCTGCCGGAAGACGCCACGTTTTTGGATTTCAAAATTCAGAACGGTGAGGTATATATCACGGGCCTGCACGGATACATAACCCAATGGCAGATTTTCTATTTCTCGCCGAAGGATATCGTCATCCCCGCATCAATCGACGGGTGTCCGGTCGTGTCGGTAGGCGGATTCGGCCGCTATTACGAGATGCAATTTGGCCCGAACGTTGTCCGCCTGCATTCCGTGACGCTGCCGCCGACGGTGCGCAGGATCGAAGAATCTGCGTTTGAAGATCTGACCGAGCTGACATCGGTCAATGTTGAGCATGTCGAAACCGTGGGTCGTTTTGCTTTTGCAAACTGTCCCGCGCTGCAGGAACTGCATTTCGGGAAAAACCTGAAAGAACTTGCAGAGAACTGTATCGGAATAGACGACTGCACGAAGGTGTATTTTGATCCGGAGTGTCCGCTGGAAACCATCAATAGGGCATTGAACGTGCAGATGGATGTGCTGGTTCTGCCCAACCATGTCAAAACGATCCGCGGCGAGGCTTTCAGTTTCGCCGACATTCAAACGATCATTTTCCCCGAAAGCGTCGAGCATATTGAGCGCCGCGGCGTTCAGGGCATTCATACGATCGTGATGCTGAGCCGGAACGCGGAACTGGCAGCACCGGAACGTATTTACAGTTATTCCGATAAGACGTTCGATTGGCTCGGTTCCGTCGACACGCGGGACACGACCATCTATTGTTACGAGAATTCGACCGCGCATGCGTATGCACTGCAATATGACGTACCGTTCGTGCTGCTCGACGATTCCGCGCTGCTGCTCGACGGTGCTGCACAGACGCAGACGATCCGCATCGACAACCCGACCGACCGCGACGCTTTTCTGCAAAGCCTGTCCGTACAGGGCGGCGCTTCGCTCGATCTGCACAGCGGCGACACCGTCACCACCGGCGCGACCGTTACGCTGACCGACCCGACTTACGGTCATATTGAACGCACCTTCACCGTCGTGTGTCCCGGCGACCTCGACGCGGACGGCATGCGCGACACGAACGCAGACGAAGCGCTGCTTCGGCAATACAACGCGCGACTGCGCACGGACGATTCCGCTGCGTTTGCCGCAGCCGACGTCAACGGCGACGGGCTGGTCAACACAACCGACGTGACCGCCATGCGCGTGCGCCGGACAGAGTAACGAACAAAAAGCATGACGCATTTGCACTGAACAGGAGGACAACATGGCAAAGAAACAAAAAGCGCACAAAAGCAGACGCGCAGGCTCCTTTATCCTGGGGCTTGTCCTGATCCTGTTTGCGCTGTTCGGCATGTATGAGGCGGGACATCTTGCCGTGGACAAGATCACCGGTCTGCGCGAGGGCAGCGCAAAACGCGCGGAATACGAGAGCTTTCTCAAGCCCTTTGTCGTCGTCGACCCCGCGCCGTTCGACGACGTCAGCGGCGCGCAGCAGACCGATCTGCTGGACGCAGCGATCAGCGCGCTGATCTACGAAAGCGACAAAATGAACACGTATGAAGTGTTCGAGGGCGAGGTCACGGGACTGCTGGTGCCGCAAGCCGACGTCGAGCAGTACTTCAAAAAGCTGTTCGGCAACGAGGTGCAGATGCAGCACCAAAGCGTTTCCGGTTCCTTCTATAACGTAATCTACAACTCCGAACGCAAATCGTACATCATCCCCATCACAAGCGTCGACCCGCTCTACACGCCGAAGGTTTATGATATGGAAAAGACCGGCTCCTCGGTCACGCTCACCGTCGGCTACATCATCGGCTCCGAGTGGGCACAGATCGAGCGCGGCAACTACACCGCGCCGGAACCGGCCAAGTACATGAAGATCACCCTGCGCGAGGACGACGACGGCTATCACATCGGCTCGCTGCGCTCCTCAGAGGCGGTCGATACGGCCGAGCCTGTGCGCACGACCGCGCCGCTGCCCGCCGAAACGCAGACGACGGCTCCCGCTCCCGCGCAGACCACGGAATCGGTCTTCGAATCGCAGACCGACACGGAGTCGACGACCGGGGAGACGACCGACGAATCCACGCAGGCGGCGTTCTGACGGCTCGCGCCGAAACAGCTTCTCCGCCTCGAGAACGACAAAAGGAAAAACAGAAAACAGCAGCGTCCAGAACCAGCCGCGTCCCCCGAGCGGGACGGTCTGAAACAGACGTGAGAGTGTGGGCAGTGCCGGCACAGCGCCTTGCAAAAGGGTGCAGATGCACACGGCCCACACCATTTTTTTGTTGCGAAACAGCCCCGCTTTCCATATGCTGCGACGCGAGCGCATGGAGACGGCGTACCCGATCTCCGCAAAACTGAGCGTCATAAACGCCATCGTCCGACCGAGCTCGACGCCGCCGAGATGATTGCCCTGCACGAACGAGAGCAGCGTCATCGCGCCCACGAGCATGCCCTCGAGCGCAATATCAAATCCCAGTCCGCCCGCAAAAAAGCTCTCGGACGCCGGAACCGGCGGGCGGCGCATCACGTTCTCATCCTGCGGCTCCGTACCGAGTGCGAGCGCGGGCAGCGAATCGGTTACCAGATTGACCCATAACAGCTGAATCGGCAGCAGCGGCGCGGGCAGACGCAGCGCCGATGCGGCAAACACCACGAGAATCTCGCCCACGTTGCTCGACAGCAGAAAATGCACAGCCTTGCGCACATTGTCATAGATGCCGCGTCCCTGGGCCACGGCATGCACAATCGTCGCAAAATTGTCGTCCGTCAGAATCATATCCGCCGCGCTTTTGGCGACGTCTGTTCCGCTTTTGCCCATCGCGCAGCCGATGTCGGCGCTCTTGAGCGCGGGCGCGTCGTTGACGCCGTCACCGGTCATGGCAACCACCTCGCCCTGCGTGCGGAATGCGCGGACAATGCGCACCTTGTGTTCGGGCGTCACGCGGGCAAACACACGATGCGTACGCACCGCCCGACGCAGCGAAAAGTCATCCATTGCCTCGATCTGTGCACCTGTCAGCGCTTCGTCCTGCGGCGCGCAGATGCCGATCTGCGCGGCTACGGCCTTCGCCGTGATCGCGTGGTCGCCCGTAATCATCACAGGCGTGATCCCCGCCTGCCTGCACTGCGCGACGGCAGCGGCCGACTCCGGACGCGGCGGATCGGTCATGCCGACAAAACCGAGAAACGTCAGTCCCGTCTCTTCGATCTGCGTGTCGTCCGCATTACGCGTTGCTACAGCCAGCACACGCAGCGCCTGTTCAGCCATTTTTCGGTTCTGCTGCACCAAATTTTCACGCATGTCCCCGGTCAGCGGCAGTACACCGTCCGTCGTATGCACTTGGGTGCACTGCCCGAGCAGCAGATCAGGCGCGCCCTTCGTCACCTGTATATAACCGTCCGACGTGCGGTGCAGTGTGGACATGCGCTTGCGGTCGGAGTCAAACGGCAGCTCCGCAATCCGCGGGCTGGCTGCGTACAGCGCGCGAAGATCCGTCAGTTCCCCTGCGGCCGTGACCAGCGCCGCTTCGGTCGGCTCCCCCGCCCCGTCGGAGGAAGCGTTGCTGCACAGCGCCGCGTTGCACAGGATTTCTTTGCGCCGTGTCGGCGGATACACCGCGGTCACTGTCATGCGGTTCTGCGTAAGCGTGCCCGTTTTGTCCGAACAGATCACCGTCGCCGCACCGAGCGTTTCGACGGCCGGCAGACGCGTCAGGATTGCGCCATGTTTCGCCATGCGCTGCACGCCAAGCGAGAGCACGACCGTCACGATTGCAGGAAGTCCCTCCGGGATCGCGGCCACCGCCAGCGATACGGACAGCATAAAACTGTCGAGCGGCGGCGTTTTATGCAGCACGCCCAGAATGAAAATCAGCGTACAGATGGCGATTGCGCCGATCCCCAGCACACGCCCGACTTTGGCGAGCTTTTGCTGCAGCGGTGTTTTCGGCGTCTGCTCGCCGTCAAGCATGCCGGCAATGCGGCCGATCTCGGTCTGCATACCGGTTTCGACGACAACGGCCGTACAGTGTCCGGTCAGCAGCGCCGTAGACGAGAAGAGCATATTGCGCCGCTCGGCGAGCGCGCAGTCCGCCGCGCAGTGCGCGTTCGCGTCCTTTTCGCACGGCATGGATTCACCTGTGAGCGCACTCTCCTGCGTCGTCACGCCGACGGCCGTGAGCAGACGCGCATCCGCCGGAACCCTATCGCCCGCTGCAAGCAGCAGCAAATCACCCGGCGCCACATCCGCTGCGTCAATTTGCATTTCTCTGCCGCCGCGCATGACGTTGGCATGCGGCGCAGATAGTTTTTTCAGCGCGTCGAGCGCTTTTTGCGCGCGCGTTTCCTGCACCGTGCCGATCACGGCGTTGAGCACGACAATGCCGAGAATCACCAGCGGGTCTGTCAGATCGCCTTCCCCGCTGATGCGCGCCGTCACAAATGACACACCAGCCGCCGCAAGGAGAATCAGGATCATAAAGTCGGCAAACTGTGACAGGAACCGCTGCAAAACAGTTTTCGGCGGACGTCCCTGCAGCGTATTCCGTCCCCGTTCCAGCCGCGCCGCCGCTTCCTGCGCCGAAATGCCCGACTGCGGATCGCTCTGCAGCCGCTCCAAAATCTCCTGTTTTGCCATGCTGTGCCAGTTCATACGCGCCGTCCTTTCCGTTCCGTTCAGAAAAGTATATTCCGCCCGTGCGCCGCGTATGCTTGCAAAAAAAACGATCTTCACGGTTTTTTGTGGGATAACGTTTTTGCCTTGATTCTGATTGTGTGCGCCTTTATGGCGCACGGCAAAAATCGTTTTACTGAAAACTCAAAACGCTATTGTTGTCATGAACATTGACCGAAATAGGC
>JAFSYM010000028.1 GCA_017450005.1 Clostridia bacterium | reverse complement strand
TGCGGTATAAGAGCGCATACATTTTATCGGGTACATTTGTTATGATACAGTCTGCGCCGATATTGCTCAGACGTTTGATTTCTGCCGGATCATCTATCGTCCAGTACTGGACTGCGATGCCGAGATTGTGACAATACCTGATAAATCTTTCCGTGCCGAGACGGACGATCTTATGGTTGCACGTGCAAAGGAAATGGTCGCATTTTCAAGGATATGCTCGATCCCAAAATGCGGACAGCGGATTTTACCCGTCAGTTGAGGTTTGCTTTTTATACCAGAGGTCAAACTGATGACTTCTGGTTTATTTACTTGCGCGGAAATTGCGTGTAAAATGGGGCTGACGGAGCAGAAGAATCAGAATCGTTGTCCTGTTTGGATATGAGTCTAATCTTTATTGAACTCATCAGTACGGCGAAAAACATGAAAAGATTTTTCATAATACCCCCGCACAGACGTTGACAGACGAATTTTTGAAGGATAGGATAGAGAAGTGAACGGGTGGGCGGTGGATGAGTGAACGGTTGGATGGCGGGTTGGTTTATTGGCAAAAGGCAGCTATAAAGGCACCCGCAACCCAGGAACATGCATTCTCAGATTGCGGGTAGGACGATATGTGGTTATTTTATAAACAGCCAAAACACCTTGGTAAAGAATGCCGTAACGAAACTGACAAGCGTTTCCGGTTCTGTGGCGGTCGGTTCTATGGTTGGTCTGAACACATTGTCGCTGACGACCTCCTGCGATTGCAGACGTCTGTACTGCCAGTTGAACTTATAGAACCGGACAGTCACCGTTGAAGCGGCGATCACATTGCCCTGCGCATCATACGCCGTCAGCGTGATTTTTGCGCTGCGGGCAAACCATCCGGTGTTCGTCACATTGCCGTCCCTGTCAATATGAACACGGGTGCTGTCTGATGACCATTCAAAGCGAACCGCATCTTCACATTTGTAGGCCACATAACTCAAGGTCATGGAGGCTGTTGAATATCTCTTCCACCAATCGATCTTCTGCTCAAAAGCGCCGTTAAAGCTGAATATCTGCAATTCCGGTTTGATGGGCATGACCTGAATGGATATGGAACAGGTATGCCCGTTTCCATCATCCGCGGTAACAATAGCAATACCGCGGCTCAATCCGCGAACCAAACCGGTTTCATCGACGCTTGCAATATCGGCGTTGCCGGAAACCCACCGCACGTATGCGATCTCGTTTTCGGCATACAGCATCTCGGCGGTAAGCTGAATGGTTTCTCCGACATTTATGCTTGACGCATCCGCCAGAATGACCATCCGATGAAGCGGTATTTCAACGCTTTCGCAGTCCAGCGCGACATTTTCCAGCCGTTCGTCGAAAGTATCTTCCGGCTCATAGCCGAACGACAGCGCAAGCATCTGCGCACTCTGGTCCTGAATCCGCACCTTCAGCACACAGCACACATCGTTCACATAGGACGCCTCTGCACTGCTCCAGAGAATATCAACGGTTCCGCTGCCGGAATTATACAGATAATCGAACATGCCGCCGTTTAACGTGGCGCCTCTTTCGCACGACAACAAGTTGAATTTCGCGCCGTCAAACGATACGCGCAGCCGCATTCCCATGATTCCGCAGTTGTTGGAAATGTGAATCGGGACAGTGACGGTATCATTTCCGATGGAAACATCTTGCTGAACGTCCACAACCGGCACGCCGGCCGACGTATCCTTGACCAGCGTGACCGATCCGCTTTTGCAGATATAATCCGCACTGTTCGTGACAGAGATCGGGAAGCGTCCTTTCCGGCTTGCAGCCGTCGAAAACGCGATCGTAAACAACACACCGTCTCCTTTATCCGCGGAGACCTGATCCAGAATCACCTGCGCCGTTCCGGGTGACCCGGTTATGTTGGAGGATAATACCGACCCGATGCCCGAACGGACCTCTATCGGCGTCAATGCGGCAGCGTCAAAGAAAACCGTAAACGACACGACGCCGAATCCTGTATTGTTCCGGACAGCCACATCGCATGCGTATACTTCGCCTGCCGGAACCGTTGACTCAGAGATCAGAAACTCCGCAGACGGGTGCTCGTTGTCGATGTGAACGCCGATCGCGCCGGTCTGCAAGATCACATCCTGCCACGCCTCGTTGAACGTGCTTGCCTGGTCGTAATCGACCTGAATTGCGTAGTCGCCCGCAGCATGCCCTTTCGCCTCAAAAGTCAGCGTGAACATGGTTCCCCGTGCCGCGACGTCTTCGGTTCCGTACCATACGACGGAGAAGGAATTGCCCGCGGACGTTTCGATGCTGTTTTCCCAGCCGCCGCCGATACCGGCCGCCGGAGAAACGGAAATCGGCTTCATGGCTGTCTGGTCATAGGTAAACGTAACGGAAAAGCCCATGATTCCTTCTCCGCCGGACATCCGGACCGGGACTTCAAATATGCTGCCCGCCTGTGCGGTGACCGGATCAGCGCTGACCAGCACCTTTCCTTCGGACGCGTTGACAAAACCGATCCCGCAAACGCCGACCAGGACAGCACTCATGAGTATAATCGAAAGAAAACGTTTGATACGATTTCTCATTCTGCTTGCTCCTTTCTAACCGCTCTGCCGGGCAAATACCCGGCAGAGTTTTTTCGTTGTGTGATCAGATAATCGCTTTGCCGACAAGAACCTGAAGGATCATTGCAGCGTCCTTGTTGTTGACACTGCCGTCGCCGTTGCAATCCATGGCAAGTTGCTGGATATGGTTCGCGCTCTCTTTACCGATCAGCGCTCTGTGCGTCATCGCCGCGTCGCGGACGTTGATCACGCCATCGCCGTTGACGTCGCCGGTCATGATGACCGTCACGCTGTCAAGGATTGTATCGCCGTCTGTCAGGCTGATAACGGTGCCGGTGCCGACCTTGTCCGTATCCGCCAGCGTGTTGCCCTTTGCATCCGTAAAGACGAGCTTGTCATTGGCGAACTCTTTCTTAATCTCCGCCACCGTATTTTTGCCGTCCTTCACCTCGCGGATATAGCCTTCGCTGTCCTGACCGAGGGAGGAATTGGTCAGCAGACAGACAGCAGCGTCTTTGTTCGGCAGTACGGTTACGGTGCAGACAGCGCTCTCGCCCGAGTCGCTGACAGTGGCGGTTATGGTCGCCGTACCGGGCGCAACGCCGCGCACGGTGCCGTCCTTCTCCGCGAAAGCAACGCCTTCGTTATCGCTGCTCCACAGGATATCTTTTCCAGCCGCGGAAGCGACGGCGTTCAGCTTGACCATGGTTGCGGCAAGCAGGGATACCTCTGTCTTATCGAGCGTGATCGTGGCGTATTCATCCGACGCGATATAGCGCGCGTGGATGACCATATCTTCCGTCACGCACTGATACGCGTCGGAATCCCAGCCGAGGAACAGATAGTCCGGCGGCAAGGGGATACTCTCCGGTGCGGTTGCCGCTTCGAGGAAGTTGACTGTCCGGGACTCGATCTCCGTACCGTCCGCGTAGGCAAACGTCACCTTGAAGGGCAGCGCGTTGTAGGTCGCATAGAGTATTGTATCCTCTGTAATACGATCGGTCTGCAGATTCCATTCCTGCGTCTTGTCTGCATCCTTGTAGAGTTTGTCGAACGAATAGCCATAGAATTCCGGAATCAGTTTTTTCGTCGTCAGCTCGCGAATCGTGATGTTGGAGAATGTGGTCGAAACATCCGTTCCGTTCCTGTTGCCGACACGAATCCGCATTTTACTTGCGTCGGAACCGGTTGTAAAGACAAAGCCCTCGTTCGTCGTGACCATTCTGTGCGTATAACTGGAATCCACTGAAGCTGTGTCGCCGTTTCGCGCAATGTCTGCACCGGTCTGATCAAAGTCAGTGAAGAGATACATCTGCCAAACCGCCCGGGGATCATTCGACTGCAAATCCACGTCGAACGAAAGCGTGTAAGCCGTGTTTGGCTTGACGTCCATACTGTACAGTGTATTTTCATCTGAATCGTACCTTGTATAAACATCCGTGTACACGGCGTCAGCCCGTGTTCTCACGGTGACTGCGTCTTTCGCTCTGTCTAATACAAGGTCACCTTGATTCTGATAATTAAGCGGGTTCGGCAAAGCCTGCAATGAATCGGCCCACGCGTCAAAGTCAAAAATGTTTTCCGAACTGCCGTTGACCAGCAGGCTGCCGTTTCTCCTGACCGTTCCGACCGTACCGAAATCCGATTGAATCCCATCGGGCACAACGGCCACATACGAATACTTCGGGTATGCATAGGTGTACATGTCGATCGAGCGGCGTTCTCTCGTTTCATCGGCCGGCACGTCATAGACAACCGTCTCGTCCCACTTGTACAGCGTGTATACGTTGTAGCGGGAGCGATACTGTGTTTTGGTGCGGGTCACCGTCTTGATGGTGTTTGAGGGATTGAACCACGGCGTGCCGTTTTCGTCCAAAAACGCTGTTACACCATCGATAAACGTGATCGTATAAGCCTTTTCAACCTCAACGGTTTCTTCGGTGCAAACAAACCCTTCCACAGGCAATTTTGAATACTGCGTTTCACCATCGATGATATAAACATAGCGGTTATAAGTAATTGTGTCGACCGTTTCCTCGTATTCGACTTCCTGCGTTTCAAATGTCAGCGCGATGCGGTCGCTTTCAAAAAGCTGCGTATCCGCCCAATCCGACCACGCGGACGGTTCAACACTTTCGACCTTCCAGCCATCCTGTATATAGGCGTTGTACGCCGTCGCGGTATCCGCTGTCACCGTGTCCTTGAACTGATAGCCGGGTGTGTACTGCACGTCGTATTTGGCGGCGTCGTCCACCACATAATCCGGCAGTTCTGCGAAGGGCAGATAGCCGCTTCTTTCCGATTCGGGATTGATAATGTAATAGTTGTTGAAAACGTCGCTGTCGTTGTGGTTGATACAAACCGCATAATAGGACAGCTCCGCGTAATCCTTCACAACGATCGGATCGGTATACACCTTGGCGTTTCCGCCGTGCGGATCGCTGCCGTCCAGCGTGTAGAAGATCGTCGCGCCCTCTGTGCCGCAGGACAGCTCCACGGTCTGCGGCTCGGTGTAGGTGCCGGATTCCACGCTGGCCACCGGCATTTCCACAGACGCTTTATAGATATAGACGGGCGCAATATTGATATTGCCCGTGATGATATAGCCCTCAAGCGTCTCGCCGGTTTCAATGTCCTTCCAGCCGAGGAAGGTGTAATCGTCGTCTGAGTCCGCCAGCTCCGGCACGGCTGCGCCGGTACCGTACTCCACTTCCTGCGTGCTGATGACATTGTCTTCCCAATCGGAGAACGTCACCGTGCAGACGCGCTTGTTATACTCGGTGCAGACGACCATATTCTGCGTTACGGTCGTGTAGCCGTCTTTGAGCTTATCCCAAACGACGTTGAGGCTCTCGTCCGTGTTCTCAAAATCGGGTGCGATCAGCGGATCGCCGTGGTTGAAGGTGCGGATATGCACGTTGCGCGCTTCCCAATCCACAAACACAACCGTATACGTGTTGATCGTATACTCCGCCTGAATCTCCTTATTCTCGCGAATGTTCAGATTGGAATCCGACCAGTGGGAGAACGTGTAGCCCTCGCGTTCGCCGTACAGCGACTCGTCCGGCAACACCGCATCGTCGCCTTCATAAACGGTCTGTGTCGAGATCACTCTGCCGTCCCAATCATAATATTTTACACTGTATGCCTTTCTCGGCGCTTCGATCGGATCGAGGTAAATGAGGCTGTTGGAACCTTCCACGCCGAGCGCAACGGTAAAGTCGCCGGTCTGGACAGTCGGCTCTTCACGAAGCTTAAATGTGAAACTGTAGTTGCCGTTCGCGTCCGTCTGCGTCTGAGCGAGATACTCGTTGGAGTAGTCGGACGCTTCGCCGATTTTGTAGATGTACAGCGTGACCTGCTGGTTCACAAAATCCGTGCCCAGCGTACCGCTGATTGTGCGGACAGTACCGCTCGTATCCTCTACGGACGTGTCCTTTGGGCGATAGCGGTAAACAGTGCGTTCATCGACCTGCTCATAAGAAGAAAGCTGCTGCTCCGACCAATCCGTCCAATCATTCAGCTTGGTATAGTTGAAGAGTTTGTTGTAGGTTCTCCATGTGCATCTGTAGACAGGAAGATTGTCGCGCTGTGTTCTTCCGAACCACCAGCGGGTATCGCCGCATTGATTGCCGTCGATATAATCGAAGTAACCTGTCGCGTTATGGACGCCGAGCGATCCGCTGCTGAAGAATGCATGGAACTGCCAGAATTCATTTGACCAACGATCTTGGACGCTTCTGTTCCATTCCAAATCGTTGAGGTTTGCACACCAGCCGTCAAAGGAACCGCGGCACCAGTGCCAATACAGATAACCGATCGTCGATGTGGAAACTCTCGTGATCGTCGTTTGGGTTTCATTGGCCGTCTTCGGCGTATGATTGTATGTCCCGTAGAGCCAGTGGTTCTTATCGAAACCGGACGGCCAGCTTGTGACATAGTCGATCGTTCCGCTGTTCGCAAGAACCTCCGTATAACCGTTACGCGTCCAGCCGGGCATGCTTGTTGCATAGGATGTTGTCGTAGATCGCGTCTTATAGCGGTATTCCTTGCGCCATTGAAGTGATCCGTCCGCATAGGTGCCTTCCGCAGGCTTTTGCGTCGACCAGCTTGTCCAGTCAAGACCCATGTCCACATTCGCGGACGATTCCTGCGCGATCGGGATCATGGAGCCGTAGCTCTCCACAACATAGGCATAGGCCTTTGCCGCTGCGTTTTCATACGGGATAAACTCGTTGAACGTGCGCGACGTGTTCGGCTTGAGATTGAACGCCGCCGATTCGGACGACGTGAGCATCTTGCCGTCCGTCGTCTTAAGCACGATGACAAGTCTGCCGGTCGTCAGTTTGCTCTCGTTATTCGTCAGCGTGACGGTCACGTCATAACCCTTGTTCGTGTCGTCGCGCACGGCGCTGTTGACCTCGGCAAACACGGCGTAATTATCGTTGTACCACTTCTCGATGGCGGTTACTGTCATGTTTTTGGTCACGCAGGAGAAATCCTTGTCCCAGCCTGCGTGGATATAGGCGGGCTTCGACGGCGTATAGGCGGGAGCGGTCGCCGCGCTGTAATACGGCACCTTCTGTGTTCCACCCGCAAGCGTGTTGCCCTTCGTATCTTTAAAGGTCACGGTATAAGTATTGATGGTATAGGTCGCCCGGACGGTCTTGTCCGCCTTGACGGAAGAATAACTGCCATCCCAGCTCTTGAACGTGTAGCCCATGTGCGAAGGATCGGCAGGCGCAGTCGCATTTTTGCCGTAATGCACGGTGGAAGTACCGAGCGTTTTGGCCGTCGTGCTGTCGCCGGCCTTATAATCGACAAAGCTCTGCGGGTCGGCGTCCACGAATGTGACGGTCACATCCGGGTGTACCGTCAGTGTCACTGCGTTGGACGCAAGAGAGCCGGCGGTATTCTTCGCCGTGATCTTTACGGTATAATTCCCCGCTTTCTGAATCGGGTTAAAGGTAAACTGCGTGGCGGACGCGGAGATGTTCTCCTTTTTCTGCACGGTATTTCCTGCCGCGTCATACAGCACAGCCGTGTAGCTGTCCGTATAGTTCGACTTGCCCCACGTCACGGTCGGCGCGTCGGTAATGCCGATATTCGCGTTGTCCGCGGTTATCCGTGTCGTAAAGCTTCCGGGCTTGTTGTTGGTCGTCGTGAACGAGCTTGTGCCCGACTCCCAGCGTTTGCCGCCGATGTCCGACCACGTCTTGTACGAATACGACTTGCCGGGCTGGAGTTTGCCGGCATAGGTCGCCACATCACACGACAGATTGCCTGTTGATACCGTGTAGGTGTTTCCGTTCATCTTAAAGCCCCACGCGGACGGGCTGGCGCTCGGCGAAATCGAAAAGCCGATTGTCGCCGTCGTGTTGGTGATGTTGGATGCGGAATAGATTGAGAGCGTATAGTTCAGAAGCCAAGGTTTTCTCATGTAATACGCTACGTAATCTGTAATGTACAACCCGGAATCATTTATCCATCTCTGTTGTGGCTGTATTTCAAAATGCAAATGGGGTCCGGTCGAGCCGCCGCTCGATCCGGATAACGCTATTTTCTGACCGGCTTTAACCCTGGTGCCTACCGAGACAACCGCACTGTTGTTGCTGAGATGCATATAATATGCATAGCAATCCGTCACGCCATCTCTATTGATATCATGTGCAATTTTGATACAGTTTCCCCATGTGTAGCGAGGACAAGCGTGACTTGCGCCTTGTGAAATATGGGGGCATCCGTTATCCACCATTTCTACTACACCATCATATGCTGACACTATTTCCGACCCAATCGGACAAGCATAATCAACACCATAATGGTAAGCGGTTCGACCTCGCGATTGTGTGGCTCCGGAATTGTTCACAGGGAAAACACCCGGATTGTTTTGCAAATCCACCACAGAAATTGCACTTGCTGTTATCCCATCCAATAAACCAGGGAATTCAGTCATTGGCGCGACGCCGATTAGTAAAACAATGACCAGAAAAACGGACAGGATTCTTGTTTGTATTTTCATTCTTGACTTTCCTCCTTGTTTTTTGACTTCTTTTTCTTTATGTGAATTGCAGCCGGAATTCCGGCCGCAAGAATTGCCGCTGCGCAAACGCAAAGCGAAACGACCATGGCGTGATTGACCACGTGATCCTCCACCGGCGCGGGGACGCTGTCGTCCACGTCCTGCGCGACTTGCGTCTGCAGTGCATCGAGCGTATCCATCGCCGTTTGCGTGTCCACGCGTCCGGCGAGCCGCGGCGCGTCGGGCATGTACTGCGCGAGCTGTGCCTCGACCGCCTGTACAAATTCCGCCCGCTTGCCCGCAGGTACCTCGCCGACTGTTTTCGCACCGACTTCGGTGAGCGCATGGTCGATCGACAAAAGAATCTTATCGCCGTCTACCTGCTGCTGCACCCGGTCGAGATACGTCTGTGCCGCCGCCTGCGCATAGGCATCTGTCAGCGCATCCGCACCGGAAAAGTAGTCCGCGTTCCCTGTCGCAGCCTGCACTTTTTCGTTGACCGTCTTTACAAACGCATCCTTATCCTTGACCTGTGTGATCGTCTGCGCGCCCTGCGCCTCCAGCGCCGCGTCCACGGCATACAGTACGTCGTCCTGCGTCACGGCGGCAGGCGTTCCATCGGTTGCCGGCGCCGCCCCGTCCGCAAAGGAAATCCGGATCGGCTCGCACGTGAGCGGTACGTCCTCCCATTTTTCGTTGAATGTGTCCGGCCGGCTGAAAGAGATCTGAATCTCCGTGCTGTCCGGTACGGTCTGCGCCGATCTGAACACGAGCGTCATCAGCACGCCGTCCGTTTTCACGTCCGCGCTGTGGCTCCAGATCACCTCGAACGAGCCCGGCGATGAAACACGGATGCTGTCGTCGAGCATGCCGCTTTGCGTTACCTCGCCCTTCTGAACCGATACAGGCGTCAGCACGTCGCTGTCGTAGGCGAACGTGAGTTTAAACCCCATCAATCCGCTGTTGCGCTCTATCCTGATCGGCACAGCAATATCCGAACCGGGCGTTCCGGCGGCTGCCTGTGCATAAACTCTGCTTTCGGGCGCGGCTTTCGCCGGCCAAAGCAGTCCCATCGCCAGAATAACGGCGATAATCCAAGCTGTCGCTTGCTTCATGTGAAAAGCACCTGCGCATACTGTCTTTTCCATGTCAGATCGCCTCGTATTGATCTATTCCCAACGCCCGTAGGATTACATTTACGAATCTGCCCGAAAGGATCGCTTCCCGGATTACGGCGTGTGTATCCATTCCGTATGCCGCTAAAGATTTCTTCAGCGCACGGTATATACGCGTGACCGGGAACGGATATATCACCGGGATCAGTGCAGCGTAAAACAACGGATGCATAGACGCAGGAATGATCTTCAAAGCCGTGCCTGCAATACCCATCCAAGTCGGCACGCGCAAAGACACAATGGTCTGAACCGGCAAGCTCCGGACATCCGAATCTGTGTAAAACTCCGTACCGAATCCTTCGGACACCATGTCCTTGTAACGGAAAAGACCGTGCTGGAACCAAAAACTAAAGCTGTATAACGTTTGAGAATAGCTTTGTGCTGCCTCGCTTGCGAAGATCTCAGCGTTGTGCAGCGGAGCGCCTTCGCTGCCGTCGGTGTTGCGTACGCAGACGGTCAATGTGCCGTTTCCATCATATCGGACAGGAATCAATCTATACGTACACAGGCTTGTTCCGGAAAAATACGCCGTCAGTTCGATCTCTTTGTCCATATCCACCGTGAGCGGCAGAAGATTTGCGTCACAAATTGCGAAGCAAAACTCCATTTCTTTGACAAGGTCGCCGTCACACTTGGTGACCTCAACAATGGGGTGGTAGTTATTTACCCAAAACGTTTCCGTGCCGATGCTTTCATATACGTCTTCGATTGAGAAGGAATAGCTTGCAACGTCGTCAAACAGGTTGCCGTTCTCCGCGCGCAGCTCCACTGTCCGGTCGTAAATACCCAAAGAAATCCAGTCATAAATCTTTTCGCTGTCCACCCAATAGAAGAAACGCGCTATGCCGGTATCATCGATCTCGACGAAATCCCAAATTGCTTCCGTGTCTTCGTTCGTTTCGTCCAGATCATATAAAGCGACTTTGCCTTTGTTGATCGTGGCCTTATCCCGGATCACGTCCGAGAAATCAATCCCCCAGAACTCATCGCCGTTCACGAGGAAACGGACTTGTTTTTCTTCCGGCTGCGCAGCGAATGCAGCAAACGGCAGAACGCTGAGCAGCATCAGCACAGCCAGGAAAACAGACGTCATTTTTTTCATACAATACATCTCCTTCTTCTATTCAATCATTCATCAATACCAGACCCAGCCAAGCAGGAAAACCACAATCAGCCACTGCCACCACGTATAGCGTACAGTCACGGTACAGGATCTTGTCAGGGCGTTCCCGTATTCGTCCGTCGCGGTCACGGTAATCCTTGCCTCGCCCGGATGCAGCGTGGTCACGTTTCCGTTCTGATCGACCGTCGCCACACGCGGATCGGACGACGTATAGGTGTACCGCAGCGTTTCCTTGTAGGTATAGCTCGTTTCCGGTTTCAGCGTAAAGCCGGCGTGCGCCTGCACCGTCCGGTCGTCTCCGATGCTCAGGTCTTGCAGCGTCTCGTAGACAAAGACCGCCTGTACTGTCAGATCCTTCTGCGCCGTAAAGCTGTACGGATTCTCCGTGCTGACGAGCCTGCCGTTGACCTTCCATCCGCCGAAGCTCTCTTTTCCTCTGGCCTGTGCCGTCAGCGTCACGGTTTCACCGGGGTCGTATACGCCGTTTCCCATTGCAATGCTTCCGAAAAGGGTACAAAACTCGACGGTAATCAAAACCGGCTGCGGCGGAACGAATGCAGAAAAAGCAGCGCAAACGACGATATCGTCTGTCGGGATAAAAGTGTACGTTGAATCTGTGCCGACACACCTTGCGCCGACATACCAGCCGTCGAATACCGAATCCTCGTCTGCCTGCGCCGTCAGCGTAACCGTGGTACCCGTCGGATACTCTCCCGCGCCGGAAACGCTGCCGGTTCCGGACCCCTTCGTGATGACAGAAACGGCGTTGATCCCCTTGCAGGTCAGATTCGCATTGAGTAACGTTTCGTTCGGTTCTTCAATTTCAATCTGCGACCACATTGCCGGCGTGCCATTGTAGTACACATCGGTCAGCTTGTCGCAGCAGTCAACAATCTGCCCTCCGATCCGCTTCACACTTTTCGGAATGGTAATACTTTGCAGCGCCTCACAACCGAAAAACGCATCGCTTTCGATTTCTTTGACTCCCTCGGGAAGAGAAATAAACCGAATCGCACTGCAATACATAAAAGCGCCGATTCCGATCCATTCTACAGAATTCGGGATGGCTACAGTGTGCAGTTTTTTACATCCCCAAAAAGCTTGACCGTCAATCCACGTAACAGAATCGGGAATACTGAAATCGGTCGCAATTTTTCCGGCTGGATATGCAATCAAACCGGTTTTGTCTGCGGTATACAGAACGCCGGATTGGCTTCTGTACTCCGGATTGCCGTTTTCTACAGTAAACCCTCTCAATTGCTGGCAATCCAAAAATGCACCGCTGCCTATATACGACGTTTGCCTGGGAATGCGCACACTCTGCAGCATGCTGCCTTCAAACGCATCGTTTCGAATGGATTGCAATGCATCCGGCAGTACGACTGTTTCCAATGCTTTGGTATTATAAAATGCACTGTCGCCGATAGTACGCAGCGTTGAGGGCAGTGAAATGGACTGAATCTTGTGCTGTGAGCATCCCCATTCTTCAAACGCATTATCTCCGACGGACGTCACACCTTCTTCCACCACGACGCTTGAAAACGCCAGATCTCTGAACGGCGAGCGCAGCGTCTCGGGCGTCGATTCTGCAAAATGTTCCGGCCAAAGGTAGTCGTTCATGTCTCCCATGCCGGAAATTGTTAATACACCGCCTTCCAGCTTCCAAGTTACATTTTTGCCGCATACGCCGGTCAGGACATCCGATGCCTGCACAGACGCCGTGCAGCACCCGAACAGCAAGGCTGCCGTCAGGCAAACCGCTGTGATCACCCGGACGCTTATTTTGTTCGTGGCCGTTTTCATGTTGTTTTCCTCCCTTTTCTGTTCAGTCAGGCAGGCTGTGTAAAACCTGCTGTATTATTAAAAAGCTTTATGCGCAAAAGTCTGTTGAAAAAGGTCTGTAATAAAAATAGGATGCTTTTGAAACAGCTCTGCTTTTTCATTTTTTCAGTTTAGTAAATCCGCTGTTCATTTACAAGATAGTCATGGCAACGGACCTGATTCGCATGGTAAAAATTATCTATTATTCTAATTTAGAATTCAACTTTCGGGGTTAATTTGCTATAATAGCATCCGAAGAATCCGCAAGGAAGGGATACTTCTATGGTTCGCATCTTAATCTGTGACGACGATTTGTCCTATCAGGAGATTCTGTCGTTCAAAATCAAAAAGCTATTTGCCGAACAACTGCGCATGGGCTGCTCCATCCGGTGTGAAACCGAGCTGACGCAATCACTGCAGATCGTTCAGAGCGGTGACGCCGACGTCCTGTTTCTGGACGTGATGCTCGGAGAGGAGAACGCTGTCGATCGGTTTGTTTCAGTGCAGAGAAGCGTGCGGCATATCCCCTGCATTCTGATGACGGCATTTCCTGCAGAAACCTACAATCTGTCCGAAATGGATTGCTGCTACTATCTGATCAAGTCCCGCATGACGGACGAGCAGCTTCTACGGGCGCTCAGGCGCGCCATCAGTCAAAGCGCAAAAAAAGACCCGAATCTCACATTGATCCGGATCGGAAGCAAAAACTATACAATCAATTTCCAGGACTTACTGTACGTTGAAAGTTTTAATAATAATCTGACCTTGTACTTTGCGGACGACTCGAAGATGACGATTTATTTCACTCTGAAAAAGTTCTTGCAGATGCTGCCGCCCAACTTTCTGCGGTGCCACAAGTCCTATGTGGTCAACATGAACCATATACAGGGATTTTCACCACATTTTTTTACTTTGACGACAGGTCGCCAGATCCCGATCCCGCCAAAAAAATACGGCGAGATTGTAAACACATATCGCAACTATCTGATGATACTGTAAAGAGGAGTTGATAATATGACTATCGTTGATATGACACACTTCTTTCCGTGGGCTTTTCTTTTGCATCTGTCCCGCATGCTGATCGTGTTCAATATTGTTCACACCATGCTGAAGGACAAGTACAATTCCCTGATTACCTTCCTGTGTATCGTCGGCGTCGGCATGACGGCTTCCGGTCTGATGCTGGAGTTTTTGCTTCCGCGCATCAGCGAGGTTTTTATCCTCGTGTTTTTGCTGCTGATTCTTCTTGGTGTGATTTGTCTGGTCTGCCGCGGCAGCATCCTGCGCAAGTTACTTGCGCTCCTGATTGCACAGCTTGCGCAAATGGCAGGCACAATGGTTTACTCAACCGTCACGCATCTGCTGTTCAGCAACAGTATCCAATCCACCACCGCACTCGAAATGACGCTGTTCGACTTCCTGGCCGATACACTGTTCATTTACGTCTTTTCTTTTGTGTTCGTAATCATCATCAGACTGCTGCAGCGAAAAAAAGCCGCGTCAAAAGCAGAAAACAAACGCGCGATCATTCTCCTTATGTTTCCGCTGACCCACATTTTCAGCGTGTGCGTGATTATGCTGGCCAACCGGATTGTCACAGCGCGCATACAGGATCTTCCGCAGTATACGTCTGAAGCTACGGTGCTGAACACCTTTGCATTTATGGCTTTCGCGGTCTGTATGCTGGTTGACCTGCTCATCATTTTCCTGATTGACTATATGAATCGCATGCAGGAAAAGGATCAGGAAAACCAACGCGCGATCCTGATGGCCAATATGAATTACGAACAGATGCAGATGGTGCGCGAAGAACAAACCGCATTCCGGAAAATCCGCCACGATATGATGAATCTTCTGACAACTGCCGCAGGCTTTATTGAAATCGGCAAACCGGAAAAAGCCGGGGAGATTCTGAATCATGCAAGCGATACCGTTTTTGAGGGCGGCGGCACAACAATCTGTTCAAACGAAACCATCAATACCACAGTTTTTATAAAGCAGAAGTATGCCGAAGAGCATGACGTATCCCTGAATGTAACAGTGGAAGAAGAAGCGCCTGCGAAAATCAATGATTACGATTTATGTCGTCTGCTGCACAACCTGATGGATAACGCACTGCATGCCGCTACAGCCGGCGACGATAAAACAGCGTCGTTCGTCATTCGGATTGACGAGGATTCAATCGTCATCAAGGGACAAAATACTGTTTCGGAAAGCCCGGTCAAACAGCAGGACGGCCACGGCTACGGCACGTCGATCATCCGGGAAATCGTGAAAAAATACGGCGGCAAATACACTGTTGAACAAACCAAACCCTCGTATCAAACGACCGTCGAAATCCGAAACATACCCCTTCATTGACCTTTCGGAACTGCGGCTAACCTGTGTCGCCGTTTTGATCGATCCTGTGTTGTGCACACAAATTCCGCGAGGCTTGCCCGTTCCGTTATTCAGCTTGGCGCAGGGCTTCATTTTCTGCCCCTTCTTGATCCAGGACGCCACGTCTTTCGGGGCGATCATGCTGTCCGGGATGATCTTCTGTTTGATCGTCAGACCGTTATCGGTCGTGATGATCTTATCGGGTTTCAGAAACGTTGCCATTGTGCATCTCCTCCATTCTCTCTTCTTTAGCCTTCTGCAGGAAAGCCAGATTAAACTCCGCCACACACGCCTCGATCAGCATATCCATTTCGACTTCCGAAATCGCAATATCCTTTGACTGCAGTATGACAAGAATGTTTTCTTTTGCCTTTTCGAGTTTTTCACTGCCCGAAAGGTCTTGATACATCTGCTCGACAGCTTTGACGACGGTCTCGACCGCCTTGCGCTTCTCCTCGTCCGCGGTCACACGGTCGATCCGTTTCTTGATCTGCGCACCGAGAAATCCGGCGATCGCCGTCAGCGCGGCGTACAGGATCATGTAGCCGTACTGATTGATGAATTCCAAAATCATGCTCTGCCTCCAATCAGATAGGTAATGATGGCCGCACCGGCGGCGCCGATGACAGCGTAAATCAGCTTGTCCCACATCGTTGCCGGACGTGCTTTCAGCGACTCCACCGCACCCTTGAGTTCTCCCAACGTCGCCAGCACGCTGTTCAGCGTCGTCGTGGTCGCCACGAGGTTATGGTCGGTCGCGGTGATCTTGTCCGACAGGTCTTTGACCGCCTGCTCACACACCGACAGTCTCCGCTCGATCTCCGACAGCGTCACTTCGCTCATGGTTCTCCGCCTCCTTCCTTGTAAGCAGTTCTTTCAACACCTGCTCCGCGCCGATCACGGCGCCCCGCTGCGCCAGAAGCTGCTCTTTTTGCGCCGACAGTTCCGTCAGCTTTTTTGTGATGATTTCGTTCATAGCTGTGCCTCCAATCTGTATTTTGGATATGAAAAAAGCACCTCCGAAGAGATGCTTCTGACGATGAAAATAATTGTCCAATTATATTTGCAGGTCACGCAATACCGTATCAATATCGGCGTTGATACAGACTGACCGGTTTTTGATCTGCGGCGGACAGTCCGCTTCGCCGTAATTGACGCAGGCGTATGTCGCTTGCGGGTTCTGCACGGTCAGTTTCCAGAACGGATACTTAATAATGACCGGCGTGTTGAAGCCGACGCCGAGCTCCAGAAACAGTACCTTTCCGGTGCGGGTGCGCAGGAAGTTTTCGTACCTTTGTGCCGCCGCGTGCCAACCGTCGTCCTCGACAAAGCTGTCGTCCGACCGCAGATTCATCGTGACCGCACCGCCGTCTTCGGGACAAGTCGGGATCAGTTCGGTCGGAATGCGCATGGCGATCTTTCGATCCGCCGGAACCGTGAATACACCGTTTACGTCCCGCACAAAGCCCTGCGCAGCCATAGCCTGCATGACCCATTCTTCGTTGTCGAATGTCTTGTTGATTGAAGGGTCGACACTCTGGAACAGTCCGTAGTCGCCCTGCGTATAGAACAATCGCTTTTTATCAAAGCCTGCTCTCTGAAAACAATGGTCAACGTTGGTCGTCAGCACAAAGTAATCCTTTTCCCTGACCAGCGACAGCAGATTCTCATACACCGGCTTCGGTGTCGGAATGCAGCGGTTGAAGTAGATGTGCCGCGCCCACCATGCCCAGCGCGTTTCGTCGTCGGGAAACGGATAAAACCCGCCGGAATACATGTCCGTGATGCCAAACCGTTCTTTGAAATCAAAGAAAACCCGGTCGAACCGTTCGCCGCTGTAGGTCAATCCTGCCGCCGTAGATAGCCCCGCACCCGCGCCGATCACGACTGCAGCGCATTCGTCAAGCGCCTTTTTCAGCTTCTGTACGTTATCCGAGTAACCCCCGGTAGATTTCGTAATCTTCGTCCTTGAAAACATTGAATATCACCTCGATATCGCTGTGTGCGGCTGCTTTGTATGCGCGCACAGTCTGAACCGCAATCTGCGCCGCACGTCTCTGCGGGAAACCGAACACGCCCGTGGAAATACAGCAGAACGCGACGCTTTTGCACCCGTTTTCCTCTGCCAGAGAAAGGCAGGCTGTGTAGCAGGACGCAAGCTGCTTTTTCTGTGTTTCTGTCAATCTGCCTTTCACGATCGGACCGACGGTGTGCAGCACATATTTGCACGGGAGATTGAACGCGGGCGTGATCTTCGCCTGTCCGGTCGGTTCTTCAAATCCTTGTTTGCGCATGATCTCGTCACAGCAGTTGCGCAGCCGCAGTCCGGCAAAGGTATGAATGCAGTT